>CAYZSD010000005.1:0-48059 GCA_964481075.1 uncultured Rikenellaceae bacterium
GCTTTTGCTGTTACCATAGGGCTTGGGGTATCGTTCTGGGTCTCAATCACCCTCTTACCAACACTATATTATAGGTTAAATCATAAAAGACAGGCAAAGTGGAGGCATTCGGCTGGGTTGATCCCTCTGGAAAAGGGCTATAAAAAAGGCTTCTCACTGGTGTTCTCAAAGCGTAAACTCTTTCTTTTGGTAGCAATGATTCTTGTTTTTCTTTGCCCCTGGCTTTTTATGAGGATTGATAAAAGACAAATGCCCGAACTCACTCGTACAGAATCCATTGCCAATATTGCTTGGGGTAGCAATATCAGTTTAGAGGAGAATAAGGAGAGGTGTAGGAAACTCCTCAATTTCATTCAGGATGAAATCGAGGAGACAGCTTTTTTTATTGGGCGGCAGCAGCTCCTTTTGGCAAGAGGGATGGATATGAGCGAGAGCGATGCCAGTCTTTATCTTCGTGCCGAGAATGGTGTTGCTCTCAGCCGTATCATAAGTCGAGTTGAGGGCTGGTTTAGAAGCAATTACCCTAGTTCAAGCATTGTCTTCACCAACACCGAGTCGGCCTTCGAGAGGATTTTCCCTCCCCCTGATGCAAGATTGATAGTAAAAATTTCTGGTAGCAAGGGCAGTTTACTCCCACCAATTTCAACAACAGACAGCATAGCTGCAAGGCTAGCAAAGGATTATCCAAATGCAAGCATTGTAATAATACCATATCAACAGCAAGTATTTCTTTCGCTTAATCCGGCCATGCTATCATTGTATAGCATTAGCGTTCATCAGGTCAATCAAGCCATTGAGGTTGCTCTTCAGACCAATCGGGTAGGCCAACTATCATACGAACAGCAGGTGATTCCCATAACCTTTGGTGATGAACCACTTTCTTTAGACTTTGTGCTGGAACAAACATCAATAGCTAATGCTGATGGTATCCATATTCCTACTCGAGTTATGCTCAGCAAGGAAACTAGAACAAGTTTTAAAAGCATCTTTGGCGATAATAGTGGAGCGTTCATCCCGTTAAGAATCAACGCAGAGGATCAAGTTATCAACAGTATTCTAGAATCATTAAAGGATTCTGATGTACACGATAACACCCATAAACTATCGTTTTCGGGTGAGTTTTTTAGCTCAAAGCGATTATTCTGGGAATTGATTGGGGTACTTTTTGTTTCAGTACTCCTGCTTTACTTCATCCTTGCAGCTCAATTCGAGTCGTTAAAACAACCGTTGATTGTGCTTCTAGAGCTACCCATTGACATATCAGGCGCACTGCTGATTATCTGGTTGCTAGGTGGTACTCTAAATCTGATGAGCATGATTGGATTGGTGGTTATGGGTGGGATTATTGTGAATGATTCAATCCTTAAGATAGATACTATTAATCGTCTTCGATTACAAGGTCTTCCGCTAATTGATGCGATTACCGAAGGAGGTAAACGGAGGTTAAAACCAATTGTTATGACCAGCTTAACTACAATACTTGCTTTAGTTCCAATTCTCATCGGCAGCGATTTAGGGTCTGAACTCCAGAAACCCCTTGCCATAGCAATCATTGGTGGAATGATTTTTGGTACGCTTGTTAGTCTTTACATCATTCCTTTGCTTTATTGGTTTTTATACAAGCATAAGATGATTCAATAAAAATTGGAATCTCCAATTGTTTTCTTAATATTTGTACTGATTTAATAAACTGTATTTCAATGCCCCTCATCAAATCCATATCCGGTATCAGAGGAACCATTGGCGGGAATGTTAACGAAAGGATAATTACCAATAATACAACTTTCTTCTACAAATTTCGTTTAATCATTTAAAAGCCTATTTTTGCATTGACAAATAATAAACCAATGACTACCAAAACCAAATTCGCATATAGCAGTAATGTTAATTTGGCAATCCCAAACCAAGGCATTTCTATTGAACAAATTCAAGCAGAAATTAAAAAAGGCGAAAAGGGAAAGTTCCAAACCGTTCAAGAATCAATGCAAGATTTTGACAAATGGTTGACATCGAGAGAAAGGAAGTAAAAGTATCATCCCTTTTTAATGCTGACCTGATAAATGTTTTTGAGTATGGTGAGGAAACTTTTGGGTATACTGCAGCAAAGGTTTTTATCGGTGAGATCTACAACTTTGTTTGGAACTTAGATAGAATGTACTTGGCTCACCCTGAGTGTAGGTTTATTCCCACTAAAAGTAAAATGTATAGAAATATAGTTCTTGGTTCCTACCTCATAATATACCGAATTACAGATGTTCGAATAGAAGTTCTAAGGGTAATAAACTCAAAAATTGCTGTAAAAAACATTCGGTCGACTAGAAGCTTAAGAATTAAATAGTTAGTTTTTACTAACGAAATGGCTTTAAGTTGTAAGCTAATAAGTACCCCCATGAGCAACTCAACAATAAATAAGAAACCCCACTTTTTTTTTCCAATTAACTAATTCACAACAATATGCCCCTAATCAAATCCATATCCGGCATCAGAGGAACCATTGGCGGGAATGCCAACGATGGGCTGAATCCTCTTAATATAACTCTGTACACCAGCGCCTATGCAGAATGGGTGAAGTTGAAAAACCCAAAAACTAAGTGCAGAGTGGTGGTGGGTCGCGATGCCCGTATCTCGGGCGAAATGGTGAATCAAATCGTTGTGGGAACCCTATTGGGTTGCGGAATAGATGTAATTGAACTGGGCATGGCAACCACACCAACGGTTGAAATGGCTGTGATTGAAGAGAATGCGCAGGGTGGTATTATCATTACCGCAAGTCATAATCCCCGCCAATGGAATGCACTCAAGCTGCTCAACCAGCAGGGCGAGTTCATTTCCGATGCCGATGGTAAGGAAATCCTTCATTTTGCCGAAGGCAAAACATTTGATTTTCCCCACGTGGATGACCTTGGGGTCATAGTAAGCAGCTACGATTTTATCGATAGGCACATTGAAAAAATTCTTGAACTAGAACTAGTTGACCCAATTGCAATTGCAAAGGCGAACTTTAAGGTGACAATCGACTGCGTGAACTCCGTTGGAGGAATTGCCATACCACGCATGCTAAATGCTTTAGGTGTGAAGGAGATAATTGAACTCTACACTGAGCCAACGGGCGAGTTCCCCCACAACCCCGAGCCACTTCCTGAGCATCTCACCGAAATCTCATCATCGGTAGTAAAACATGGTGCAAATGTTGGGTTTGTGGTTGACCCAGATGTGGACAGGCTTGCCATTGTGAATGAGGATGGAACCATGTTCGGTGAGGAATACACCCTTGTTGCAGTGGCCGATTATGTGCTATCGCACAAAAATGGGAATACGGTTTCTAACCTATCTAGCACCGCAGCGCTGAGGGATGTTACCCAAAATTATGGTGGTCAATACTTTGCTTCTGCCGTTGGCGAAGTGAATGTGGTTGCCAAGATGAAGGAGTGCAATGCTGTGATTGGCGGCGAGGGCAATGGTGGGGTTATCTACCCTGAACTTCACTACGGACGAGATGCCCTGGTTGGTATTGCTCTTTTCTTAACACATCTTGCCAAGAAGGGGAAGAAGTGTTCCGAACTCCGCACCGAATACCCTAGCTATTTCATATCAAAGAACAAGGTTGAATTCCAACCAGAAACAAACCCAGACTTAATTCTTGAAAAGCTAAAAAATCATTTTACGGATAGAAAGATCGACACAACCGATGGTCTTAGAATTGAATTTGAATGTGAATGGGTGCATATCCGAAAATCAAATACCGAACCTATTGTAAGAATTTATGCTGAAAGTAGAACAGAAACTTCTGCTAGCAATTTGGCTAATAATGTAATAGAAGTAATAAAGGGACTTGTTTAGCGTTTATTACTTGATATAAAACTTCCAACGAAAGCTTTTTAAAACCACGATTAAACAAAAGCCACCCTAATTAGTCAAATTACTTAGCATAAAAGAACTATAAATCTATTTTCTGAGCATGAAGAAACGAATTACAATAATCCTTTCAGTTGTAGCCGTTATAATTCTACTTCTAGTATTTTTTGGAACATCAAACACAAAAACAGTTACACCTCAAAAGGTTATGGTAAGTAAAGGCTTATTTGAGGTCTTGGTTACCATAACTGGTGAACTTCAGGCAAAGAACAAGGAGGATATAACAGCACCTCCAGAACTACGTCAGGGTAGAAGCTTTAGATTTTCAGATATAAAAATCCAAGACCTGGTTCCTGAAGGAACAGTGGTCGATTCGGGCGATTATGTGGCTACCCTCGACAGAAGCGCTTTGAGCAACCGCCTTAAGGAGATTGAGGATGAGCTGGATAGGAGCCAGCAACAGTTCCTAAGAACACAGCTTGATACTACCCTTCAGCTCAGAAACCTAAGGGATGAACTAATTAATCTGAAGTTCGAACTCGAAGAGCGTCAAATAGTTGTTGAACAATCGAAGTTTGAACCCCCTGCCACCCAACGACAGGCTAAGATTAACCTCGAACGGGCAGAAAGGAACTACCAGCAAGCCCAGCAAAACTATAACCTCAAACGTGAACAGGCCGAAGCCTCCATGCGGGAGGTAGCAATAAACCTTTCACGCCAGGAGCGCGAACGTCAGGACATGCTCGATGTGCTTAAGAAATTTATTGTTCATGCCCCTAAGCCAGGTATGGTAATCTACCACAGAGAGTGGAGTGGTCAAAAGAGGAAAGTTGGTTCAAGCGTTAGCCCTTGGGATCTCACAGTTGCTACGTTACCCGACCTTTCGGTAATGATTTCGAAAACTTATGTGAACGAAATAGATGTTAGCAAGGTTAAGGTTGGACAGGAGGTGAGGATAGGCGTTGATGCATTTCCTGAAAAACGCTACACAGGGTCTGTTACCGAGGTGGCCAACATTGGTGAACAGCTTCCAAATACCGATGCAAAGGTTTTTGAGGTAACCATTAGGGTAAACGAGTACGATCCCATTCTTCGACCATCTATGACTACTAGTAACCAGATTCTCACACAACGTTTCGAGGATGTTCTTTACCTCCCCCTTGAAGCCATTCATTCCGACGATAGCCTTAGCTTTGCATATACTACAAGAGGACGAAAACAGATTGTTATAACAGGTTCTCAGAATGAGAATTTTATTATTATTGAAAAAGGTCTGGAGCAAGGAGATGATGTGTACCTTAGCATTCCTGATGGACATGAGAAATTTGCCCTATCAGGGCAAGAGCTTATCCCAGAAATAAAAGAAAGAGTTGCTGAAAGAAAAAGACAGGAAGAGGAGTTGAAACTTTCAAACGACCGTAGGCAGAATGGTGGAGAAAGAGGGAGGAGGAAGGGAAATTAGTGAAGAAACAGTTTGAATTTCGAACATCGATTAACGATTTTAGATTTTTGAAGTGAAATCCAAGGCTTAAATCCAAATCTTAAATCATAAATCGTCAATCATCAATCTTAAATCAATTTATAGGGTTTAATCTCAAATTACCAACAATGTTCAAACGCTACCTCCACGATATCAACATTGCCGTAGAGTCCATCATGGCGAATAAGCTAAAATCAATGCTCACTGCATTGGGAATCATCTTTGGTGTGGCTGCAGTGATTAGCATGTTGGCAATTGGTAATGGTGCCCAGAAGGAGATTCTTGACCAAATCAAGATGGTTGGGGTGAACAATATTGTTATCAATCCAATCTTTGAAGAAAGTGATGAAGCAAGTGAAGGTGAAGGCAGTGAACGTAAACGAAGAAAGTTCTCACCGGGTCTTACCCTGCAAGATGTTGAGGCCATCAAGCAGATAATCCCTTCTGTTCAACGAATTAGCTCCGAGATAAGCTTGAATTCTTTTGTTCAGTTTGGGGCACACCGTATGCCTGCAAAGATTATGGGTGTTTCTACCGACTACTTCGAGTTGTTCAACCTCCCCCTCGAGGGAGGAAGCTTCTTTAGCGATTTCCAAACCGATCACGGAATACCTGTCTGCATTATTGGGGCAAACATTAAGAATAAGTTTTTTAGCACTGTTAATCCAATTGGCCAGTACATTAAATTTGGTAATATTTGGTTACAGGTAATTGGGGTGCTACAAAAAACCGATATAACCATTACAGGTTTTGAAAGTGCAGGGGTGAATGTTTACAACGACAACGTCTATATCCCTGTGAAAACCATGCTAATGCGCTATCAAAACCGTGCGCTAATCAGCTCACGCAAGCTGCAAAGTGGTGGCATGCGATTTGGTGGAGGCTTCATTTTCTTCGGAGGTGCTCCACAATCTCAATCGAGCCAGAACTACCACCAGTTAGATAGGATTATTGTTCAGGTTAGAGAAACTGAGGATATCACCAGTACTACAGAAGTACTTAGCCGAATGCTCCTTCGTCGCCATGCTGAGGTGAAGGACTTTGAGATAGTTGTGCCCGAGCTCCTACTGAAGCAGCAGCAGAGAACTAAGGATATATTTAATATTGTTCTTGGTGCAATTGCAAGCATTTCTTTGGTTGTTGGAGGAATTGGTATTATGAACATTATGTTTGCTTCAGTAATGGAACGCATTAAAGAGATTGGAACTCGTTTGGCTATAGGAGCGAAGAAAACAGATATTATTGCACAATTTCTTTCCGAAGCAGTCCTAATTAGCGTTACAGGCGGTTTCATCGGCGTTGTACTAGGTGTCCTCCTGTCATTTTTAATAACAAAATTTGCAGGAATTCTCACCATTGTTTCCCCATTTTCTGTACTTGTTGCATTCGGTGTCTCTGCTGCAGTTGGTGTTATCTTTGGCCTTTCACCTGCAAAGAGAGCCGCCGAAAAGGATCCCATAGAATCTTTAAGGTATGAGTAAATCATTATCCCCCAATCCCTTTGCTGTTGCAATGGTCTTCTTTGCTGTTTTACTTTTCTTTTCATTTTTTCCTTCAGGATGCGCTTCTGCTCAGGAGTTCTCAGGAGTAATATTCAACAAAAGTTCTAAAAAACCCATTGAGTACGTAAATGTTGGAATTATTGGTAAAGGAGTTGGTACCGTTTCAAGTACCGATGGAAAATTCTCTCTTTTTATCGATTCAATGTTTGACAACGATACCATCAGAGTAAGTTGCATAGGCTACAAGCCGTTTAGTATGAGGGTAAGGGAGTTCAAAGAGCTGAAAAATCATAACATTTATCTCGAAGAACGTGTATATGAACTTGCCGACGTGGTTGTTCGTCCAAGGAAATTTAAGCAGAAGGTTTTAGGCAATACAACAAAGTCGAGGATGGTCCAAGCTGGATTTAAGGAGAATCAGCTCGGTTATGAGTGCGGAGTAATGATAAAAGTTAGAAAATCGGCAAAACTCGAAAAAATTAATATAAACATAGCGCTCTGTACATACGATACAATCTTTTATAGGTTGAATGTTTACGAAGTGAAAGGGAAAAGGGTTATAGAAAATATTCTTAAAAATCCCTTATACCTTAGCTTTGCAAAGGAAGACGTGAAGGAAACCATCACTATCGACCTGAAGCCTTACGAGGTTTGGGTTGACGGTGATTTCATTGTTACCCTTGAGCATGTAAAAGACTTAGGTATTGGTTACCTTTACTTTTGCGCAGGTGTTTCAGGAAAAACACACTACCGCAAAACGAGTCAGGGTCAGTGGGAAACAATTCCAATTGGAATTGGTATTAGCGTTATTGCTAACGTGGAACAGTAAAAAAATAATGAGATGAGAAGAGTTTTTCTTTTTACTATTGCTTCTTTGGTTGTTTGCACGCTAAGCGCACAGCTTCCTGTTAATACATTTTCTCTCAACGAAATCCTTGAGATGGCTAAAGAGACATCACCACAAGCCATTCTGGCCAAACATCAGTTTAGGGCAGCATACTGGGAGCATCGAACCTTTGAGGCAGAATTTCGTCCTAGCCTTACTCTTAATGGAACATTCCCTGAACTTAACCGAAGGATTGTTCGATATCAGCTTGAGGATGGCACCTATAAGTATATCGAGGATAACTCAGCCACAACGGCCGTTGGACTCTCTCTTAATCAGAATATTGGATTGACTGGAGGTAGAATTTTCGCCCAATCGAATCTCGAGCGTACCGATCTTTTCGCCAATAATCAGGGTCCTAGCTACATGTCGATACCCATCCAGGTTGGCTTCAATCAACCGATATTCGGTTACAACCACCTCAGGTGGAAGAAGAAGATTGAACCAATAAAATACCTTGAAGCAAAGCGGAATTTTATTGAGTCAATGGAGTCAATCTCGGCAGAAGCCGTAAGGCTTTTCTTCGATCTGATACTAGCACAGCAGAATGTTAAAACGGCCCTCCTTAACTATGGAAACACCGATACCCTTTATCAAATTGCTAAGGGACGTTACAATATTGGAACAATAGCTGAGAATGAACTTCTTCAAATGGAACTCAGCTTCCTAAATGCAGGAAGTGCTGTTAATGAGGCAGAAATTGACTTACAACTAAAGAAGTTTAGGCTTAAATCATTTCTCGGACTAAACGATCAGTATGACATGGAGCTAATTATTCCAACATCTTTTCCTAAAACCAAGCTAGTTTACGAAGATGTTCTTGTTCAGGCCAAAACAAACAACCCAAAGCTTCTACAGTTCCAAAGAAACCTCATTGAATCCGACAGGAATGTTGCGCAAGCGAAAGCTGATAGGGGCTTCAATGCTAACCTGTTTGCTACCTTTGGTTTGACCCAAAGTGCCGACGAATTCCCTTCAGTGTATCAAGATCCCCTCGATCAACAAGGGGTAAGGATTGGAATAACTATACCCATTCTGGACTGGGGTCAAGGTAAGGGACGCGTCAAGATGGCTGAGTCGAGCCGTGAGGTTGTGAAAACAAACATTCAGCAGTCAATCATCGATTTTGAACAGGATGTTTACCTGAAAGTGATGCAGTTCAACCTTCAGGACAACCAGCTTATGCTAGCTGCAAAAGCCGATACCATTGCACAGAATCGCTACAATGTAACCAAAGAACGATTCCTCATAGGTAGAATCGATGTTATCGAACTCAATATCGCTCAAAGTGAGAGGGATAATGCACGCAATCGTTACATTGCCGCAATGCGAAACTTCTGGCTTTTCTATTACGATATGCGAAGGTTGACCCAGTACGATCTTATCAACAAAAACCCAATTGAAGTTGATTTTGAAAAACTTCTTGATTAGAAGAATAGTATGATTCTGATAGTTGCAGCTACACCTTTGGAGGTAAAACCAATTATTCCTAGCTTAAATACCAAGTTTGGTGAAATTACTTCATTATCAAACGTATCGACTGGAAACGTGGATCTCCTTGTAAGCGGTATCGGAGGTGTACCAATGGCTTTTCATCTCACCAAAGCCCTCTTGAGTCGAGACTACGCTCATGTAATAAACATCGGCATTGCGGGTAGCTTTTCAAAGGATATTGGAATTGGAGAGGTGGTTGTTGTCGATTCCGATACTTTTGCCGATTACGGTATTGATGATAATGGGCTTTTCAAAAATCTTTTCCAGATCAAGCTTTCCAATCCTAACGAAAAACCTTTTGACAATGGCTGGTTAAATTGGAGTCATAATGAGGAATTTACATTCGCAAAGGAGTTTAAGCGGGTGAAAGCGATAACCGTCGAAACCTCATCTGGCTCGGATGATAGAATAGCGAACGTAATTACTCAATACAATCCAGAGATTGAAACAATGGAAGGAGCCGCTGTTTTCTATTCGTGCCTTCAATTAGAAATACCCTTTATATGCTTGCGTGGAATTTCAAACTATGTAGAGCCAAGGAAAATTGGAAATTGGAATATTGAGGTTGCGGTTGAAAATGTTTGTATGCAAGCTATTAAAGTAATTGACTCAATAAAATGAAGCTAAACCTTGCCATTTCCTCTTGCCCTAACGATACCTTCATTTTCGATGCTCTTGTTAATGGTAGAATTCATAACCAAGGCATATGTTTCGATTTACAGTTACTCGATATCCAGCATCTTAACACTTTAGCCATTCAGAACGAGGTTGACATTGTGAAGATTAGCTATGCTTTGTATCCGATTATAAGTCGTAATTATCAGATGCTTACGGCTGGTAGTGCGCTTGGTTTTGGTGTGGGTCCATTGCTTGTTTCGAAACGTAAGATTTTCAGTGATGAAGTAAAATATGCAACAATTGCTATTCCTGGTGAGCAAACTACAGCAAATATGCTGTTATCGTTGGCTTATCCAGATGCAAAACAAAAGATTTTGTACCTTTTTTCTGAAATTGAGTCAGCGGTTGCTGATAATGAGGTTGATGTAGGCTTATTAATACACGAGGGACGGTTTACATTTAAGAAGAAAGGCTTAAGATTAATTTCCGATCTTGGAGAATACTGGGAGAAAGAATCTGGCTACCCGATACCTCTTGGTGGCATTGCAGTAAAAAGAACGTTACCTGAAAAAGTGAAACAAAATGTAAATCTTTTGATTCGAAATAGCCTGGAATATGCTTTCAAGAATCCAACTCACTCAATGCCTTTTGTAAAGAGATACGCAAAGGAAATGGATGAGGATGTTATTAATCAACACATAAATCTTTATGTAAATGATTACTCCTTGGACCTTGGAGAAAAGGGTCAAAAGGCTGTTGTAGAATTGTTTAATAGAGCAATAGCAATAGGTTTTTTTGAAAAAGTAGAACTTACCCACCCATTTTTTGTTGAGTAAAAGTCGCTTTGACTAACATGCCTTTTTCGTTGACTAACTTTTAAACTTGCTAACAAGATATTTGTTTAACTACTAATTATTTTTTTATTCGAAATATAATTTATATATTCGTTAAAAGTTTCACAGTTCTTCATTACAAAAACTTGTTTACCTTGTTTTAGGCAAAAGAAAATAATCCATTTAGTCTGATGCACGAAGTTCAAATTCAACAAAGGACTCCATTTATCGGTAAAGTTTCCACCCTTACAGAAAGGATAAATTCTTTAGATGATACTTGGTACGTTGAGTTTTGGTTGTATCGCTATTTTTTCCTTGGTATCGAAATTTACCATCGACAAAAGCAGGTTGTCAAGAAGAACGGGAATGGTAATTCAAAAAGTAAAGAAGTTCTTTAACCTTTCTATCATTTTTCTTTAGTCACAGTGCTTGTCTATTTCCGATAAGCATATACTAACCATTTTTATCACTTTTTTTGAACAACTTGAAGTTTTTATTGTTACTAGTCTAAAATTAGATTAATAACAAATAAAGATAACTTTTATGTCATTCGAATTGAAAAACCTACCCTACGAATACGATGCACTTGAACCTTATATCGATAGGTTAACGATGGAGATTCATCACACTAAGCATCATGGGGCATATACCAGCAAACTTAACGAAGCAATTGCTGGAACCGAGTTTGAAAAGCTACCGATTGAAGAAATCCTTGCGAACATTTCCAAGTTTTCACCAGCAGTTAGGAATAATGGTGGCGGATATTACAATCATAACCTCTTCTGGAGCATTATGTCACCAAATGGGGGTGGCGAACCAACCGGGGATATTGGGAATGCTATAGTTAAGCAATTTGGTTCGTTTAATGCTTTCAAAGAGAAGTTCTCTGCGGCCGCTGCAACCCGATTTGGTTCTGGTTGGGCCTGGCTTGTTGAGAAGGATGGAGATCTTGTGGTGTTCTCAACACCCAATCAGGACAATCCTTTAATGGACATATCAGAGGTTAAGGGTTATCCACTAGTGGCTCTTGATGTTTGGGAACATGCATACTATCTTAAGTATCAGAATAGAAGGCCAGAGTATATAGATAACTTCTGGAAGGTCATAAACTGGAAAGAGGTAGAGAACCGTTTCGCAAGTAGAAAATAATACCCCTTTTTGGTTTAGTTTGGTTTAAGTTTTGGGGTTACTGGGAAATCGAGCAAAATCGGTTTCCCAGTTTTTTTATTACTCATTCTCATTCGGTTGCTTCGATTTTTCTTACTACCTTTGCAAACTTTCAAAATGCACCAAATAAAATGGCAGAACATAAGGCGGGTTTTGTAAATATTATTGGAAACCCAAATGTGGGCAAATCGACGTTAATGAACGCTCTGGTTGGAGAAAAACTCTCAATAATCACAAGCAAAGCCCAAACAACAAGGCATAGAATAATGGGGATTGTAAATGGGCCCGACTTTCAGATTGTTTATTCCGACACACCTGGAGTTCTAAAACCAGCCTACAAGCTGCAAGAGTCGATGATGAGGTTCGTATCTTCCGCTTTGGAGGATGCTGATATTATCCTTTATATCACTGATACTGTCGAAACCCCAACCAAGCACGCCGATTTTCTCAATAATCTAAGGAGAAGCGACACCCCAATAATACTTGTTATAAATAAGATTGACCTAACAAGCCAGCCAAATCTAGAATTGCTTGTCGAGAAGTGGAAGGAAATACTGCCAGATGCTAGAATTATTCCTGCTTCGGCACTGCATGGTTTCAATATCGATGTAATCCTAAACCACATCATCAATCTTTTACCCGAAAACCCTGAGTTTTTCCCTAAAGATACCCTAACCGATAGAACGCTACGATTCTTTGCATCAGAGATAATTCGTGAGAAGATTCTAACAAACTATCAAAAGGAAATACCTTACTCCGTTGAGGTGTTTATTGAGGAGTACATAGAGAAATCTAATATTGATAGCATTAGGGCAATTGTTTTTGTCGATAGGGAGTCACAGAAATCAATAATTATTGGCCATCAAGGGAAAAAATTAAAAAAAGTTGGGATTGAATCGAGGATTGAGCTTGAGTCGTTCATTGGCAAAAAGGTTTTTCTTGAACTTTTTGTTAAGGTAGATCCCGATTGGAGGAATAACGAGTTGAAATTAAAGCGATTTGGCTATCAGTAGGTGATGGTTAATGGTTAAGAATATGATATTATGGGAAATATTGTTGCAATAGTAGGAAGACCAAATGTTGGGAAATCAACACTTTTTAACAGGCTAGTTGGGCAAAGAAAAGCAATTGTTGATGAAACAGCTGGAGTGACACGCGATAGAATTTACGGAAAAACCGACTGGAATGGGGTTGAGTTTTCAATTATTGATACAGGTGGTTACGTTGTTAACTCGGAGGACATCTTTGAGGAGGAAATCCGAAAGCAGGTGCTAATCGCCATTGAGGAAGCAGATGTTATTCTTTTTCTTGTCGATGTATCCACAGGCATTACCGACATGGACAACGAAGTAGCACAAATACTTCGTAAAAGCAAGAAGAAAGTTTACCTTGTGGTAAACAAGGTGGATACTCACCAACGCTCACAGGATGCTTACGAGTTTTACAGCTTGGGTTTGGGTGAGCCCTTCTGCATTTCGTCGATCAATGGTAGTGGAACAGGCGATTTACTCGATGAGGTTGTGAAACCTCTTGATAAAGTTGAGGCAGAGGAGGACCTTGAAATTCCCCGAATATCAATTGTTGGCCGCCCGAATGTTGGCAAATCGTCATTAATAAATGCTCTGATAGGCGAGGAGAGAAACATTGTAACCCCAATTGCAGGAACTACCCGCGATGCAGTGCATACCAGATACAACAAGTTTGGCCACGATTTCCTGATGATTGATACTGCCGGGCTAAGAAAAAAGACCAAGGTAACAGAAGACCTTGAGTTCTACTCGGTACTTCGTTCGGTTCGTGCAATTGAAAACTCCGATGTTTGTATCCTTCTTATCGATGCCACTCAAGGGGTTGAGGCACAGGATATGCAAATATTTAATTTGATAATCAGGAATAGGAAGGGGGTTGTCTTTGTTGTTAATAAGTGGGATCTTGTTGAAAAGGATACAAAAACAACTACTGAGTTCACTAAGCTGATTAAGAAACGAATAGCCCCTTTTCAGGATGTGCCCATTATTTTTGCTTCGGCGCTAACAAAGCAAAGGATTCTTAAGGTACTTGAAGAGGCAATCCAGGTTTATCAGAATAGGAAACAACGAATCCCAACATCTAAGCTTAACGAGCTGGTTCAGGAAGCTTACGAAGCCTACCCACCACCAGCCTACAAAGGGAAATATATCAAGATTAAGTATGCTACTCAGCTTCCAACGCATGCCCCTAGCTTCGCATTCTTCTGTAATCTTCCACAGTATATCAGGGATCCCTACAGGAGGTATCTAGAGAATAAGATAAGGGAGGGGTTTAATTTTTCGGGAGTGCCAATGCAACTCTTTTTCCGTCAGAAATAGATCAAAGGCTGTTTAATTCGTTTCCTTTTTAAAACGAATTAAACAGCCTTCATTACTTAGAACCTATTTGTCATCAGCATGGTAACTTCTTGTTGACTCAGGAATCGCCATTTTCCGCGAGGAAGATTCTTCTTGGTTAAGCCCGCAAAGTAAACCCTGTCGAGCTTTTGTACATGGTAGTTTAGCTTTTCGAAGATTCTACGAACCACCCTGTTCTGTCCCGAGTGGATTTCAATGCCAACCTGCGATTTATCCTTCGGGTCGATGTACTCAATGGCATCAGCATGAACCATTTCACCGTCGAGTTCTACTCCACTGGCAATAATTTTCATGTCTTCTGACGATACAACCCTATCGAGACCAACCTCATAAACCTTTTTCTTCATAAAGCTAGGGTGGGTGAGTTTTTTTGTTAGCTCCCCATCGTTGGTTAAAAGGAGTAATCCTGTACTATTCCTGTCGAGACGTCCAACGGGGTAAACCCTTTGCTCGCAGGCACCCTGGATTAAATCCATAACGGTACGCTTTGCATGTGGATCCTCAACAGTAGTAATATAATCCTTTGGCTTATTTAGCAGGATGTAAACCTTACGCTCGGGGTCAAGGCCTTTTCCTTTGAACTGAACCTCGTCGGTAGGTTTAATTTTTGTCCCTAACTCTTTAATAACTATACCATTAACAGTAATAAGCCCGTTGACGATGTATTCATCAGCTTCACGACGACTGCATAGCCCAGAATGGGAGATGTATTTGTTCAACCGGATAAGTCCTTCTTTGTCGGTTTTAAGTTCCGACTCAATCATAGGTGGTTTTCGAACAATTTTTTTCCTATCCTCTCTTTCAAAGGCTTCGTCCTCGTTATAGCTCGATTTGTAAGTTTTTTTCCTTAAATCTTTCTTCTCGAAACTTCTTTCCGACTGGAATTCCCCTCCTTTTTTCTTTCCATAGGTATCCTTATAGTACTCGCGTCTCTCTGTAACTCTCTCGTTTTTGTCGCTTCGTATGCTTTTTCCCCTACTTCTACTTCCACTCCCGTATTCATCGCTCCTTGAAAAGGTTTTCTTTTCTCCTAAGGTTTTACGACTTTTTGGATTGTCAGAATCATTCGATTCCTTTCGCGTTAGAATTCGTTTTTTTGGCGTTGAAGATTCGGCTTTGTCCTCTTTCCTCTTCGGACGGCTCGATGTTTCCTTTTTAGTCTCCTTATCGCCACCAAATTTCAATTTTTTGGGTCTTTCAGTAGGCTCTTCGTCAAATACTGGTTTTAACTTCTGAACCTTTTCCACTACTTTTTTCTCGGCAGCCTCTTCTTCATTAACTTCCTTTGGCTGCCAAGTACTTAGTTTTGCTGTTCTGGGTCTATATACCCTAGCTGGTTGCTTTTCCTCTTCTTCGGGGTTACTCCTCCTCCCGGTTTTCTTCCCGAAATCATCTTTTGCTCTCAATTTCTCTGTAATTTTTCTTCAATCTGTTTGTGAAAACTTCTCACAAATTGAAACGTTAATAATTGCTAATCTTTATTTTGGGTTGCAAAGATAGGATAATAACCTCAAATAGGAATTCTTTTTCGAATAAAAATAACTAAAAATCAGTGATTAAGATCATACTTAAGGAGAGTTTCAATTAATTAATCGGTTAAATTGCAAATGAGAGAATGGTTTCATACCTTGTCCTTCTTTTTTGATGGGGATAATTACATGGGTTTTTTTAAAAAATATAGATATAGGTGTTTTATATTCAGTTAATTATAAATTTTTTTAAATTATTATTTGTTATGTCAACATGTAAAGGAGCATCACTTTTCTACATTTTCGTCTTTGCACTGATAGCTTTCGGTGCGAAGAGTCAGATTGTAGATACTGGAATCACAGGAAGAATTACAGAGGTAAATGGAGATCCATTGCCCTATGCAACAATTGCAGCAGTAGCTGAGGATAAGTCTTCATCCTATGGAACGTCAAGTGCTTTGGACGGCCGATTTACTCTTTATTTGAAAGAGGGTAAATACAATGTTTCAATAACCTACATGGGTTTTCTGGAGTATAAAGCAAAGGTTGAAGTGAAAGGGTTAGTTAATTTGGAAACCATTAAACTTGAATCGGATGCTATTGGTCTTGATGAGGTTATGGTGGTATCGTCAATGGCTCGCGATAGGCAAACACCAGTTGCTGTAGCTACTATTAAGGCAGAAGTTATTCAGGAAAAGCTTGGAGCGCAAGAATTTCCTGAAATATTGAAATCAACCCCAAGCGTTTATGCTACAAAGAGCAGCGGTGGTTATGGCGATGGCAGAATCAATCTTCGTGGGTTCGATTCAAATAATATTGGTGTTCTAATCAATGGTGTTCCGGTAAATGACATGGAGAATGGTAGGGTTTATTGGAGCAACTGGGCTGGCTTAAGCGATGTTACCCGAACGATGCAAGTACAAAGAGGTCTTGGAGCATCCAGATTGGCAATTAGCTCGGTTGGGGGAACTATAAACATTATTACCAATTCAACTGAAGTAAAGCAGGGAGGATCAGTTTCCTACGGAATTGGCAACGATGGATACAATAAGAAATCGGCAACAATTTCAACAGGATTACTTCAGAATGGCTGGGCAGTAACACTTTCAGGAAGCAGAACGGTTGGTGATGGTTATGTTGATGGAACAGCATTTCATGGTTGGTCGTACTTTGTAAACATCTCAAAAAGAGTTGACGATAAGCATTCAATTTCATTAACTGCTTTTGGCGCACCACAATGGCACAATCAGCGTTATAGCCCTCAGAGAATTCAAAATTTCCGCAATCATCCAAGTGGAGGAAAGTATAACCCCGATATGGGATATAAGAATGGTCAGCTTTATACTGCATCGTACAATTTTTACCATAAACCACAAATCTCATTAAACCATTTTTATACAATTAACCAAACCACAAACCTTTCCACGTCAATATATATGTCAAAATCAAGTGGCGGGGGTAGGCGAACCTATGGCACCAAAACAGGTTGGTTAAGATATAACAGCACAACTGGACTGCCAACAGAGGAGACTAGTCTCACCCCAAACGGATATCTCGATTTTGATTGGGTAATGGAGCAGAATAAGATTTCAGAAAATGGCTCACAGGTAATTATTGCCAATGCTGTGAACTCCCACGATTGGTACGGAATGCTTTCTACCTTTAATACTGATATCAACGCTCTAAAATTAACTGGTGGAGTTGACTTAAGGTACTACAGGGGTTACCACATGTATAAGATTGACGATTTACTTGGAGGAGAATACTTTCTGGATTTAAGTGCTACTAACAAAAATCGGGAGTCAAGAACACCCCTTTATAAAGGCGACATTGTTAGCTATCACGATTTAGGCGAAGTATCTTGGGGAGGTCTTTTCGGTCAAGCCGAATATGTTACCGATCAATACTCAGGGTTCATTACAACATCTCTTTCAACAACAGGATACCGTAGAACCGATTATTTCAAGTACCTTGAAACCGACCCCTTAAGGGTTACAGATTGGAATTATAAATATGTTGGTTCCCTCAAAGGGGGCTTTAACTATAACCTCACCGAAAAGCAAAATGTTTTTGTAAATGGTGGTTATTTTAAAAGAACACCCTTTTTCAGGTTTATTTATCTAAACAATACTAACGAGCTAAATACAGGAGCGTTAAATGAGAGGGTTTTCTCAACCGAATTAGGATATGGTTACCGTAGCTCGTTGATTGCTGCAAATGTTACCCTTTATAGAACCAAGTGGTTAGATAAGTCACTTACAAGGCGGTTTGCTGATTTAAATGCGAATATCACAGGTCTAAATGCGCTCCATAGAGGTATTGAGGTCGATTTTACATCTCGTCCCGTAAAACGTTTAGAAATTAAGGGAATGATATCCGTAGGCGATTGGAAATGGACAGATGATGTAATTGCTGATGTTTACGATGAGAATCAAAATCTTCTTGGAACTGTTAAGGTTTACTCCGGTGGGTTGAACGTTGGCGATGCTGCACAAACTACTGCCGCACTTGGCATTGACTACGAAGTATTACCTAGATTCAAAATAGGTACCGACTACAACTACTACGATAGACTTTATGCCTTCTTCAATGTTGAAAACAGAACTTCACAGAGCGATCAAGGGGTTAATGCCTGGAAAATGCCTTCTTACCACCTTCTTGATGTTAACCTTAAGTATGACTTTAAACTAGGCGATTTCAACGCAACACTTTTTGCAAAGGTTAATAATCTTTTCGATACCGAGTATATTGCCGATGCAACTGATGGAACCTCTCACAATTTTGATACAGCAACAGTGTATTACGGTTTTGGTAGAACATGGAGCGCTTCGTTACGTATTCGCTTTTAATACAATACATTTTACATAATTGGAAAAAATGAAAAAGATGAAAGCAATAAAATTTTCAATAAATGGACTGATTTTGTTAGTTTTTTTATTGGTTGGCTGTGAGCCAAATAAAGAACTTTATGAGCAACTTGATGCGTTACAACAGCCATATAATAAAGCAGTTGAATATACATTAACGTCAGCCGATTACAATTCAATTGGCGGTGCTGTTAGAACTTATCAGGCATTCAATGATACTGCCCCAGCAAAAAACTATGTGCCTGAAATGTTGGCAAAAAAGTTTATTGCACTCGATTTTCGTAGTAGCGCAAGGGTTACCTATAACCACTTAATTATCGATACTGTTCGTGCCTGGGAGAAGGTGGTTTTTGGGTACACCCTTACCAATCAGGATTATACAGCAATTGGAGGCTCTATTGCTATTTACAAGAACTTCTGGGCATCTAATCCTGCTCGTAACCACTTACCTAACTACCTACCAACGCTTTATCCAAATGCAATTCAAGGGCAAAGAGTAACAATAATTTACAATTTCTATACTGCTCAGAATATAGTGGTGCCCTACGCTGATATTTATGAATTTGACGGAACTGTTTGGGTTTACATCGATACGATAACTGAGATGGTTGAAGCGGATTATGTTCTTACACCAGCCGATTATGCCAGTATGGATCTACCATATTCCTTCTTCCCAAATCAAACAGTTGCAAATACTAATCTTCCAATTTTCTTGAAAATAAAGTATCCTTATGCTTCTGAGGGTACAAAGAAAGTAATTCAGTATGCCCATACCACAATCATAACAAATGTTGCTGTTGAATACAAGTTAAAGAAGGGTGAGTGGGTCAAGTCAACAGGTTTTGAAACTGAAGTTAGAACTGAGCAGTATGTTTATGCATTGAGTGGGTGGGTGTTTGATCCAACTATTCGCTTTATTATGGCAAAAAGCGACTATGCAATAATTGCATATAATGACCCAATTCCACACCCTCGTTTTGCCGATCAGGGCTACTACTATGGAGCAAGTGGATATTATGGTAATTTCGATATGCGTTTACTGGCGTTTCACCTTAGGGTATATACATACAATGAGAACGTTTATGACCCAGAAGTTGATGACCCAGAGTTGGTTTCCATATATAATAATGATGGGGCAGAAGCAGCAACCGCTGAGCTTTTCCGAAGGATTGTTCAAGAGGGTCTGATAGTATTGCTCGAGAATAAATTTCCAGAGGCACAACCGCAAGTCGGAGGTGTAGATGTTCACTACGTGGTTGGCTTCGAGACCTATAATGACAATCTTTCCCGTTCCTATTTAGAGGCAGAGTATCGATGTGTCGAAGCGGCATCGGGGTCAAATCCACCACAGTTTGAGTACATTGATGGTCCAAGAGATAGACAATAATTGTTAACCCGATGTTTCTGTTAAGTTGGCCTCTTAGAATTGTAACTCAATAGGTGATAAAATGTGAATTGACTTAGATTTTGATGTTTCTTTAGCAAAGGCAAAAAAAGAAGAGGTGGCACACGAGCCACCTCTTCTTTTCATAAGTTTTAATGCTTTAGTTGCACTTTAGAACCTGCTCCATTTGATACTTGGCATTAGCTTCATATTGCCCTGAAAGAGCCTTGCTGAAAGCCTCGCAAGCTTCGTCCTTTAAGTTTTTGCCTTGATAAGCAACACCAATTTGATAGTAAATCAGAGCTGGTTCAAGTGAACCATTTATCTTCTCAAGGGTAGCATTAAAGTATGATATTGCGCTATCCCAATCTTTATTATTCAGGTAGTTCTCACCTATTTTGAAAAGAATTGTTCCGTCGTTTGGATCAAACTCTGTGTATTTCGTGTAAAAATTAATTGCTAGTAGGAAATTCTTAGCTCTTTCTGCCTCCTGAGCATTTGATAGCAGGTAGCTGTTGGCTTTCTTTAGTGCATCTTCAGCTTTACCCTTGTCATTCACTTGATTGGCAACCTCAAGTGTTTTCTTGAGGTATTCAAGCATATCATCGAACTTCTCTTGTTTTTCGTTCGAAAGAGCAATACCTAAGTATGGGTCTGGGTAGTCGGGTTTTATTTCAATGGCCTTTTGGAAGTAGTTGATTGCTTTTTCATAATTATCGCTCCTATACTCCCCGTTACCCATTTGGTTGTAGAGCTGTGGGATAATGCGCTCAACCCTACCTTGTGTATTCTTATCGAAGTATTTTTTTGATGTTTGCAGAGCCTTTTCAAGTTGATCCAAGGTTTCGTAGTTCTTCTTTTGGCGATACAAAATCATTGCATAACCATAATGCGCTCTGGGAATCAAACTCTCGGTTAGTTCCTTAATGTCCTGTGCTTCATACTCTAAATCTTCACAAATTTCAAGTGCACGATAGAGCTTGTCAAGCGCAGCTTTTGGGTCATCGTTAATAAGTGCTGCACCAGAATTGTAGGCTTCTACTGCTTCTGCCTTTGTTTGTGCAAAACTCGATAATGGCAAAACTATTGCCAAACAAATAGTTGCGATAAAACTGTGAATTTTTTTTGTTTTCATTTGATTCATAATTATATGGTTTCTCAATTTTTTTCAGCTCGTAAAAATACAAAGTTCATTTTTTTTTTCGACATATAAGTATAATTTATAATGAATATAAACTGGAAGATACTCAAAGTAATAGCAAGAATCTATAGCTTTTGTCTTTTCTTTTTGAAAAAATGTTTCAATAGTTCCGATGATTCGTTGGCTAATATACCACTAATAACAACGGTCTTAGGATGTAACAACTTTCTTGAGATTTTTTTAAATCCTCTTTTTGGATCGTTTGCTCCGTAAATAAGTTCTCCAAGTTGACTCCATAGCAAAGCGCCTGCACACATGGGACATGGCTCTAAAGTTACATATAATGAACACTGATCCAGATACTTCCCCCCAAGGAAAGAAGAAGCAGATGTTATTGCTATCATCTCGGCATGAGCAGTTGCATCGTTTAGGGTTTCTGTTTGATTATGTGAACGGGCAATTATCTGACCATTGCAAACTACAACTGCACCTATGGGTACTTCGTCCTTCTCAATGGCTTTACGAGCTTCCTTGAGGGCCTCGTTCATGAATTTTTCGTAATTTTCGGTACTCTCGGTCATTAGCATTCATTTTATCGAAAGTCATTACTAACAAAAAAAATGCCTTTAATACAAAGACGTTAATCATTTCTTTATACCTTCGCAAGTTCAAAAAAAGAATAAAACTATGTACAGAACTCATACATGCGGCGAACTACGTGCTGCTAACATCGGAAACAGGGTTATCCTTAGTGGCTGGGTGCAACGAATTAGAAACCTTGGGGGTATGACTTTCATCGACCTACGTGATAGGTATGGAATTACCCAACTTGTGGCAGATGAGAACATCGACCAGCACCTTTTAGATACAATTCATAGCCTTGGAAGGGAGTTTGTAATTAAAAGCGAAGGACATGTTATCGAAAGAGCCAGTAAGAATCCAAAGATGCCAACAGGCGATGTGGAAGTGAAGATAGAAAGAATTATTGTTTTGAACCCCTCTGAGCTACCTCCTTTTACCATTGAAGATGAATCGGATGGAGGCGATGAGCTTCGAATGAAGTATCGTTACCTGGATTTGCGTAGAAATCCTGTAAAAAACGCCATGATCCTAAGGCATAGGATTGCTCAAGAAGTTAGAAAGTATTTAGATTCCAAACAATTTCTTGAGATTGAAACCCCCTTCCTAATCAAGTCAACGCCCGAAGGAGCACGCGATTTCGTTGTTCCTTCGAGAATGAATCAAGGAGAGTTTTACGCTTTACCTCAATCGCCCCAAACATTCAAACAGCTACTCATGGTAGCAGGAATGGATAAATACTTTCAGCTCGTTAAGTGCTTTAGGGATGAGGATTTACGAGCAGACAGACAGCCTGAATTTACCCAGATCGACTGTGAGATGTCGTTCGTTGACAGGGAAGATATACTTGTTACTTTCGAAGGGCTTGCAGCTCACCTACTTAAAACTATAATTGGAGTTGACAATGGGAAACCCTTCCAAAGGATGACCTACTCCGATGCCATGTCGCTATATGGTTCGGATAAGCCTGATTTACGTTTCGGAATGAAAATCATAGAGCTCACATCATTGGTTCAGGGGCATGGTTTTGGTGTTTTCGATAGTTCACAGTATGTGGGTGGAATTTGTGTTGAAGGTTGCGCTGGTTACTCAAGGAAACAGACAGATGAGCTAACCCAATTTATTCAACGTCCACAGGTTGGGGGGAAAGGCTTGGTTTGGGTAAAGCTTGAAGAGGATGGAAATATCAAGTCCTCTGTTGATAAGTTTTACTCACCCGATGAGCTGTTGAAATGGGCAAATCACATGGGAGCCAATAGGGGAGATCTTCTGCTTGTAATGGCAGGGAATAAGTTCCCTACTTTGGAAGCGTTGGGTATGCTTCGATTGGAAATGGGGGGTAGGCTTGGGCTTCGTCAAAAGGATAAATTTACACCCCTTTGGGTTGTCGATTTCCCCCTTCTGCAATGGGACGAAGAAACCCAGCGCTTTTACGCCATGCACCATCCTTTTACTTCACCTCTTCTTGAAGATATTCACCTTTTCGACTCCGACCCCAAAGCTATAAGAGCAAATGCTTACGATTTGGTTATTAACGGAGTAGAGATAGGTGGGGGGTCAATTCGAATTTTCGACTCAAAGCTACAGCATAGGATGTTTCAGGTTCTTGGGTTTACCGATGAGGAAGCAATATCCCAGTTCGGTTTCTTGCTCAATGCCTTTAAGTATGGTGCTCCTCCCCACGGTGGGATAGCCCTGGGCTTCGATAGGCTGTGTTCTTTGCTTGGAGGGTCCGATTCCATTCGCGACTACATAGCTTTCCCTAAGAACAACTCTGGTAGGGATGTTATGATTAATGCCCCATCGCCAATTGCTACTTCACAACTCGATGAGTTAAATATAATGTTAAAGCCAAGCTAGTTTCAAACTAGTCCTCTTCAAGTTCCTCCATTTCAAGCTGTAGAGCAGCCATTTTTATGGCTGTTATTGCAGCCTCTACCCCTTTATTACCATGCTTTCCTCCAGCTCTTTCCTTCGCTTGCTCAAAGGTGTTGGTGGTTAAAACTCCAAATACAAATGGGATATTGTAGTGCATATTCAATTCAGTGATACCATGCGTAACACCCTGACATACATAGTTGAAGTGAGGTGTTTCACCCTGAATAACACACCCTAGACAGATTACGCCATCCAGATCAGCATACTCGGCCATAAACTGTGCCCCTAGGGTTAGCTCGAAGCTGCCCGGTACATGTTTTACAAGGATATCCTTCTCTTTGACCCCATGTTCTACTAATGTTTTGTACGCAGCTTCGAGAAGATTATGGGTAATTTCAGCGTTCCAGTCCGACACCACAATCCCAAAAATCATACCTTTTGCCGAGGGAACATCGCTTGGGTTGTAATTTGAAAGGTTCTTAAGATTTGTTGCCATATTAGTTTTTTTGAAACAAAAAACCAACCCGTATAGGATTGGTCTTCTGTTGATTAATATAATAACGTGATATACATATTTACATTTTCAGACTAGCCCTTGTAATATATTTTTCAATTTCACGAGCTTCGGTTGATTTTGAAAATTCCTTTTTCACTCTATTGTAAATCTTAATAGCTTCTCCATATTTTCCAAGTTCTTCGTTAAC
The DNA here is from genome assembly GCA_964481075.1 of uncultured Rikenellaceae bacterium. Classification (GTDB taxonomy): domain Bacteria; phylum Bacteroidota; class Bacteroidia; order Bacteroidales; family Tenuifilaceae; genus MWFE01. The sequence goes on from CAYZSD010000005.1 coordinate 24,245, forward strand.
AACTCCAGCTTTCATAAGGTAAATTGGAGTAGAAAAGTTGTTTTTCCCGTAGTTGGCTGCTTTTAAATAGTACTTTGCGGCATCCTCAAGGCGCTCGATCTGAACATAGCAATCGGCAATTGAGCCATAGGCCATCGCACCGATCATTCTATCCTTAGGGTTGAATTTCTTAAGATGCTCAATAGCTAAATCGTATTCACCAATAGCTCTATAGCATATCCCTGCGTAGTAATGTGCAAGGTTTCCGGTTTTGGTAGGGCCGTAGCTCTCAATAATATCGATGAAACCAAGGTAGTTGCCATCGCCATGCAGCGCTAAATTGAACGAGTCCTTCTCAAAGTAATACTCAGCAGGGAATATTTGAGTTTGAGCTTCTGTTTCCATCGGAGCAATGTATAACCTTTTGTACCCTAAGAATAGAGCCACAATTACCACAATAGCTAACACAATTATGGTTAGGCTTTTCTGATTATTCTCAATGTACTGTTCTGTTCTGGTTAATGCATTCTCTAAGGCTTCAGCACCTGTATCCTGTGTAACATTCTTATTTTTAGCCATAACAATTCAAAATAAATATTTAGGTAAACATTTTTTAAAAGCAACCGCAAAAGTAATTGTTTTTCCTTTACTGTGAAATATTTGTCTAAATATTTTCAGATAGGTTTTTATGGCTAACTTTGCCCCGATTAATATCATTGATATCAGGATGTTTCTAAAGCGGTTTAACCTCCTAAACTTTAAATCGTATTCAAACATAGAATTAGAGTTTAACTCTAAGCTTAACTGCATTGTTGGAAATAACGGCCAGGGTAAAACAAACCTTCTCGACGGGATTCACTACCTGTCGCTATGTAAAAGTTTTTTCAATCCAGTTGATATTCACAATATTAAACATAACGAGGAGTTTTTTGTTATCCAGGGGGTTTACGAGCGCGATGAAAAGGAGGAGAATATTTATTGCGCTGTGAAGAAGCAGGAAGGGAAGACTTTCCGAAGAAACGGAAAAGACTATGAGAGACTCTCGTTGCATGTTGGTTTTCTACCTTTAGTTATAATATCTCCCTACGACAACTCTTTGATAACCGATGGAAGCGAAGAACGCAGAAAATTTATGAATGGAGTCATTGCTCAATATAATAAGCAATACTTGGATAATGTGATAAGGTACAACAAACTACTTGCTAATCGAAATAAACTTCTGAAAGATAGGGCTTTTAACAATTCAAACGGATTAGACCTCTTTGATGTTATCGATGAGCAGCTTGCTGAGCTATCGAAACCCATTTTTGAGCAAAGAGTTGAGTTCACCCATCAAATGACACCAATTTTTCAGGACTACTACCAAAAGGTTTCTGGGGGAGCCGAACAAGTAGAACTGGTTTATCAATCGCACCTATATGAAGGGAATTTGTTGGAACTATTTCGAACTAGCACCGAACGCGATAGGGCTTTACAATACACTAGTAAAGGATTACACAAGGATGATCTTATCCTTACTGTAAATGGGTATCCTATAAAAAAGGAAGGTTCGCAAGGGCAACAGAAAACCTATCTAATAGCCCTTAAGTTGGCTCAGTTTAACTTTATTTCAAGCATTTCTGGCATTAAACCTATTTTACTTCTGGATGATATCTTCGACAAGTTGGATTTTGTGAGAGTTGAACAATTTATAAGGCTAGTGGCAAACGATGGGTTTGGTCAAATTTTTATTACCGATACTAATCGGGCTAGGCTGAATGAAATATTAGAAAGGATAGGTGAGCACTATTCTCTTTTTGAGGTTACTAACGGTGATGTTGTTCTAGTTCAACAGAAAAGCTAAGAGCGATGGAGCATAAATCGGGTTACATCAGTTTAGGTGTTGCCATAAAGCAATTCCTTAGTCAGTACAAACACAATAGCAAACTGCTTGAATCGAAGGTTGTTAATGCTTGGCCTAAGGTTATGGGTCAAACTGTTGCAGCATACACAATAGAAGTTTTTATTATTGAGGGTAAACTTTTCGTAAAATTAAAATCTTCAGCCCTTCGAGGTGAACTGATGATGCATCGTTCAAGGATAATCAAAGCCCTTAACGAGTACGTTGGTGCTGAGGTTGTTAGGGAGATTGTTCTACAGTAGAAGAATTGCAAGTTGTATTCGCCAATCTCCACAATATTTTTTTAAAGTTTTTTTCCAAAACTTAGCTTTTATGGCATTTCATAAAAAAAGTAATATATTTGTCCCCACGTTTTTAAAAATAAAGTATAAATAATCAATCGTTTAACACAAAGAACCAATGCAAAATAGAGGTGCTATAAGGTTAATTGCCATTGCTCTGACGCTGGTTTGTATCTTCCAGCTATCCTTTACCTGGATTACCAAAAAAGTAGAACGTGATGCCGCCCGGTACGCTCAGGGTGATCCGAAAAAGGAATTCTTTTATCTCGATTCAATCTCAAGCGAACCCGTTTACAACTTCCTTTGGGTGCGTAAGTACACATATAAGGAATGCAAGGAACGCGAGATAAACTTAGGTCTTGACCTTAAAGGAGGTATGAACGTTACTCTTGAGGTTTCGGTTGTCGATATTCTACGTTCTATGTCGAACTATAGCAACGACAGCGCATTTGTTGCCGCCATAGATATGGCAAGAAAGATGCCTGGAACCGAAGACTACGTTACTCGATTTGGGAAAGCTTTCGAGCAAATTGCTCCCAACGCAAAGCTTGCCTCAATATTTAATACTGTTGAACTTCGCGATAGGATTTCGTTCAATTCAACAAACGAGGAGGTATTGAAGGTTATTAGAACTGAAGCCGAAAATGCAATCGCCAACTCCTTTAATATCATTCGAAACCGTATTGACCGATTCGGTGTAGCTCAGCCCAATATTCAAAGGCTCGAAGGCTCTGGCCGCATACTTGTAGAACTTCCTGGCGTAAAAGAGCCTGAAAGGGTGAGGAAGCTGCTGCAAGGAACTGCAAGCCTAGAGTTTTGGGAGACCTATGAGAATAGCGAGGTTTTCAAATACCTTGAGGAAGCCAACAAGCGAATTAAAGAAATGAAGGATGCTCAAGCTAAACTTGAAAATCAGGATACCATAGAAGCTGAACCTGCTAAAGTAGAGCAAAAAGCAGCTGAGGTTAAAGAGGAAGCAACCGACACATTGTCTGAGACCAAATCTCAAGAAGACGAGCTACTCGAGATGATGAAGACTGAGGAGGATTCAACGGATGTTTCTCGAGCCGACTGGGCAAAGGATTATCCTCTTTTCGCCCTTCTTAACCCTTCTACAAACCAACAAGGACAACTCCTTCCAGGACCTTCAGTGGGTTTGGCTCATTATAGAGACACCTCAAAAATTCATGAGTATCTAAATAATCCTCAAATTCGTCAGCTTTTCCCACGTGATCTTAGGTTCATGTGGACAGTAAAGCCTGTTAAATGGGATAAAACCGAGTCATACTATGAACTTATTGCAATAAGGGTAACCAACCGCGATGGTAAGCCACCGTTGGATGGTGGTGTGGTAACTGAGGCAAGGGATGAGTTTGGCATGACAGGTGCTGCTGAGGTTACAATGTCCATGAATGCCGAAGGAGCAAAAATATGGGCTCGGCTAACTGCTGACAATATTGGTAAAACTATAGCTATTGTTCTGGATGATTATGTGTATTCTTATCCTCGTGTTAATCAAGAGATTAAAGGAGGGCGTTCTTCGATTAGTGGTGACTTTACCATTAATGAAGCAAAAGACCTTGCCAACGTTTTGAAATCGGGTAAATTACCAGCACCAGCTCGAATAATTCAGGAAGAGATTGTTGGACCTTCCTTAGGTCAAGAATCCATTAACGCAGGATTAATGTCCTTCATCATAAGCTTCATAATTGTTCTCTTTTACATGGTATTCTACTATAGCTATCGTGGAGGACTTATCGCCGACTTCGCCCTTCTTGCAAACCTTTTCTTCATCTTTGGTGTATTGGCTTCGTTCCAAGCAACCTTAACCTTACCGGGTATAGCTGGTATTGTTCTTACAATGGGTATGTCAGTCGATGCCAATGTGCTTATATTTGAGCGTATCCGAGAGGAACTTAGAGCAGGTAAGGGGCTAGGCCTTGCAATAACCGATGGTTACAAGAACGCTTACTCAGCGATTATAGACGGAAACGTAACTACGCTCCTTACAGGTATTATTCTTTATGTTTTTGGTTCTGGCCCAATTCGTGGTTTCGCAACAACCCTTGTAATTGGTATTATAACCTCACTTTTTTGCTCACTTTTCCTAACTCGTCTGGTTATTCTTTTCCTTCAGGATAGAAAGTATTTAGTAACCTTCTCGAATAGATTTAGCGATAAATTCTTGCATAACACTAAGATTGATTTCATAAGCCTTCGCAAATACTCTTATGTTATTTCATCGGTAATCTTTTTTATTGCAATATCATCCCTATTTATACGTGGTTTAAATCCAGGTATCGATTTTGCCGGAGGCCGTTCCTATGTAGTACGTTTTAACGAAACTGTTTCAACACAAGCAATTGCTAGAGATTTAAGGGATGTTTTTGGGGAAACTCCAGAAGTTAAGGTGTTTGGTTCAGCCAACCAGGTGAAAATAACAACAAAATACGAAATTGATAGAGATGATGAGAATATAGACAATGAGGTAGACTCGCTACTCCATGTAGGTCTATCCAAATATCTGCCAGAGAATACAGGTCTCGATGAATTTAGAGCCGATTTCAAGCGTAGTAGCATGAAGGTTGGACCAACCATTGCTCATGATATCAAGCAGGAAGCCTTCATCGCAGTATTCTTTGCTCTTATTGCAATATTCTTATATATACTCATCCGTTTTAAAAACTGGACCTACGGAACAGGTGCTGTTGTTGCTCTTTTCCACGATACATTAATTGTAATTGGTACTTTCTCACTGCTATACAACAGAGTACCATTTGGCATGGAGATTGACCAAGCATTTATAGCAGCCATTCTAACTATCATTGGTTATTCAATCAACGATACTGTGATTATCTTCGACCGTATTCGTGAATACATCGGACTTTACCCCAAGCGTGATAGGCAGCAAACTATTAATAACGCACTAAACGATACCTTGAGTAGAACATTCTCAACATCTTTTAGTACTCTGATTGTACTTGTTCCAATTTTCTTCTTTGGTGGAGAAAGCATCCGTGGCTTCATTTTTGGACTTATTGTTGGTATTCTGATTGGAACTTACTCTTCTTTGTTTGTAGCTTCTCCAATTTCTTTCGACCTTTATCAACGTTCACAACGCAAAAACTTAAAGCAAATTAAAAAATAGTTGTAAAATTTCGAATTATATAAAGAATCCTGCAATTTTATGCAGGATTCTTTTTTATATTTATATTTTTATAAAGGGATTATTATGATATTATTTATTGGCACAACAGAGTTGATTATTATTTTCTTAGTGTTTCTGCTTCTATTTGGTTCAAAGAAAATACCCGAACTTGCTAGGTCACTTGGCCGAGGTGTACGAGAATTTCAAAAAGCTGCAGATGATATTAAGCAGCATATTTCTGAGGTTGAATCCAATGAAGTTAATAATCCAAAAATAACAGACGAAAAGAATAAAGAAAAGTAAGGAGCAAAATCAAGTATTTTTCAAATCCCTCACGGAAATACATATTCAAACTATTCTGCTTTTTATCTTCTTTATTATATCCTTGCTATAAACAAGTTGTAAGAATATGTTGTTTTTTTTTCAATTTATTACTTTTTTCTTAGCTTTTATTTACTTGAAAACTCTAATTATATCATTACCTTTGAACTATTAAGAACTCCTTTGTTTAACAAATCTATTTTAATTATGAGAAAATCTAGACTTTTATTATTAACAATGTTTTGCGGTATTTTGCTATTCCAAAATTTTACATTATTGGGGCAAGTTACTGCAAAGAACGGACTTCGTTCGGATTTATTTATAAGCGAATACCTCGAGGGCAGCAGCAACAACAAGGCTCTTGAGATTTACAACCCGACCAATCAAACCGTTGACCTAAGCCTTTACGTGGTTAAGCAGGCGAACAACGGTAGTGGCTGGGGGAGCACATCTAACGGTACAGACTCCAGGTACGTTCTACCTTTAACAGGAACCCTGGCCCCTGGCGAGGTGCTTGTAATTGCGAACGGACAGTCCGACCAAGCCATTCTTGACGTGGCAGATATCCTGCTGACATTCAATGGAACAGCGAATGGCTGCGAAGGGTGTAACGTAGCAGCCTTCAACGGCGATGACGCCATAGGTCTTTTCAAGAACGATGTTCTTATCGATGTCATAGGCATTCCCACCGAGGATCCAGGAACAAACTGGCCCGTTGCCGGTACAGGCGCCACCTCTGAGTACACCCTTGTACGTAAGAGCAGCGTGGGCATAGGCAATACCGACTGGGCTGCCTCGGCAGGCACCAACGCCGATGACAGCGAGTGGATTGTGTATCCACAGAATACCTATGATTACCTAGGTAGCCACACCGCAGGGTCAGAACTCAGCAGTGCTGCTGAAATTCTTTCCTTCCTAGTTGATAACCAGGTTGGAAGTACAGCGATTAACGCATCGTTAGCCACCATCGAGGTGCTGATGCCCTACGGAACGTCTGTTGTAAGCCTTGCCCCCACCATTCAGGTTAGCCCCGGCGCAACTGTTAGCCCCGCGAGTGGAGTGGCAACAGATTTCACTACCCCAGTGGAGTACACTGTTACAGCAGAGGATGGAGATACCCAGAAGGTTTGGACGGTCACAATCACCGTTTCTGGCAACGAACCCAATCCAGACCCAGACCTATTTATCAGCGAGTACCTCGAGGGCAGCAGCAACAACAAGGCTCTTGAGATTTACAACCCGACCAATCAAACCGTTGACCTAAGCCTTTACGTGGTTAAGCAGGCGAACAACGGTAGTGGCTGGGGGAGCACATCTAACGGTACAGACTCCAGGTACGTTCTACCTTTAACAGGAACCCTGGCCCCTGGCGAGGTGCTTGTAATTGCGAACGGACAGTCCGACCAAGCCATTCTTGACGTGGCAGATATCCTGCTGACATTCAATGGAACAGCGAATGGCTGCGAAGGGTGTAACGTAGCAGCCTTCAACGGCGATGACGCCATAGGTCTTTTCAAGAACGATGTTCTTATCGATGTCATAGGCATTCCCACCGAGGATCCAGGAACAAACTGGCCCGTTGCCGGTACAGGCGCCACCTCTGAGTACACCCTTGTACGTAAGAGCAGCGTGGGCATAGGCAATACCGACTGGGCTGCCTCGGCAGGCACCAACGCCGATGACAGCGAGTGGATTGTGTATCCACAGAATACCTCTATTTATTTAGGTAGTCATGGTGGTACTGAACTTAGTTCTGAGGCTAATATCCTTTCGTTCGAGGTTGAAAATCAGATTGGTTATGCACTTATCAATAATGCTGATGCAACAGTTACAGTTCTTGTTGCTTTTGGTACTAATGTAACTACATTAACGCCAACCATTACAATTTCTGAGGGAGCTACAATTTTCCCTGCTAGTGGTGTAACAATTGACTTCACTAACCCTGTCGAGTACACGGTTACTGCTGAAGATGGTGAAACACAAAAGGTTTGGACAGTTTCAGTTAGCGAATACGAAATTGAATATATTCCAATTTATAGCATTCAATATACTGAAGACCCGGCTGGAAGTTCTCCATTAGTCGGTCAGCTAGTAAATACTGGCGGAATTGTAACTGGAGTTAGAGGTACCGCTGGATATTACATTCAAGCAGGTCAGGGTCCTTGGTCTGGTATTTACGTTTATTCTCCAGGTCACTCTGCCACTGTTGGCGATAGTATCCTGTTAACTGCTACTGTAGCAGAGTATTTCAATAATACACAGCTTGCAAGTGTTCAGAATTTTCAGGTGGTACTGAATACTAACCTTCCTGAACCAGAGATTCTTGAAACTGGAGCCATTGAAGAAATGTGGGAAGGAGTTTTAGTCCGAGTTGAAAATGCTGTTGTTACACAGAATAACCTAGGATATGGAGAATTTCTTGTTAACGATGGTTCAGGTGATTGTAGAATTGATGATGCTTGCTATCAATACTCTTTACCTGCTTTAGGAACATTCTTCGCTCATATTAAAGGTCCTGTTGAGTTTAGTTTTGGTAGTTTCAGAATTCTGCCAAGAAGCGCTAACGATATGGTTTCGCTTAGCAATGATGCTTCTCTTGCATTGTTTACCTTGGGTGGAGAGAATGTGCTTAGTCTTGCAGGAGTTATTGTAAATGACCCAGTTGAAGATCTTGGTGCGATATTATATGTTGACGATTTTACTGGTTTCACTGGAATTAGTATTGCAACAAGCAATGAATTTGCTACAGCAATTGTAAAATTGAATGGAACTTTTGTTGACGAAGCAAACTACCAAACACAAGTTCTTTCTGAAGGTGATGTTGTAGTTGTTGAAGTAACTGCCGAGGATGGTCAATCCACAGTTTTCTACAAGGTTACACTTCTTGGCGAAATCCGTGTGCTTACACTTACCTCACCTCTTGGAGGCGAAACCTTCTATGCTGGTGATGACATAGAATTTACTTGGACTTCGGAAAATATTGATAATGTTAACCTGTGGGCAATAAATAGCGAAGAGGAAATTTTCATGATTAATGAGAATCCGATTCCTGCTGAAAGTCAATCGTATTCAATTGGCATAGAGAATGGTGTTTTTGGTCAATTTGTCATTAGGATTACTGATGCTAACGATCCATCGTTCTTCGACCAGACCTCCTCAGCAATTACCATTGTTGATGAAATTGAACCAAGCATAGTTAGTATTACACCAACTCATAATGCTGTGAATGTTCCAACAAGTTTTATGCTCACAATTTCTTTTGATGAGGATATGACTTTAGGAGTAGGAAACTTCACTATTAAGAGGTTTAATGATGATACTCAAGTTTTTGCTGCAAATGCATCTGACTTTGATATTGATTACAATCAGGTGTCATTGTTTGTACAAGGACTTGATTTCGCTACAACTTATTATGTGTCTGCTGTTGAGGGAGTTTTTGAAGACTTGTCTGGAAATCCTTCTCCTGCAATTACCAAAACGGGCTTGTTCCAATGGTACTTCACAACAATGGAGTCGCCTCAATCCGACCTATTCTTTAGCGAGTATATCGAAGGTAGTAGCAATAACAAGGCTCTTGAGATTTACAATCCAACCAACCAAACCATTGATCTTAGCCAGTATGTGGTAAAGCAGGCAAACAATGGAAACGGATGGGGGAACACTTCAGCAGGACCAGATACAAGGTATGTTTTACCTCTTACAGGTTCAATTGCACCTGGTCAGGTAATTGTTATTGCAAACGCCCAAGCTAGTCAGGATCTTCTTAATGAGGCTGATATAATCCTTGAATTCAATGGTACAGTCAACGGTTGCAATGGATGTAATGTTGCTGCATTTAATGGTGACGATGCAATAGGATTGTTTAAAAACGACATTCTTCTAGATGTTATCGGAATACCAACAGAAGATCCGGGTACAAATTGGCCTGTTGCTGGAGTTGGTGCTACTTCTGAGTTCACATTAGTTCGCAAGAGTTCAGTAACAGTTGGAAATACCGACTGGGATGCATCGGCAGGAACTAACGAAGAGAATAGCGAGTGGTTAGTTTACCCTCAGAATACATTCGAATACATAGGATGGCACTTTACAGGTCTTAATAATGCTGCAAATTTCGAGAGTTTCAGCGTTGCTAATCAAATGGATAATGCAATTATCGATCCAGAAGATGCAACTGTAACCATCGAAGTTCTGAATGGTACCGATTTAACCTCACTAGTTCCAGTGTTTACTGTTTCTCAAGGTGCATCTGCATTCATTGCTGGTGTACCTCAAGTTTCTGGTGTATCGGTCGTTAACTTTACAAACCCTGTTGATTATACTGTTATCGCTCAGGATGGTACTACAAAGGAATGGACAGTAACAATCACTGAAGCTGCCCTCAGCGATGAGGCTGAAATTATAAGTTTTGTTGTTCCTGGTCAAATTGGTGCAGCAACTATTACTTCTAGTATTGCAACTGTTGAGCTACAGGTAGCCCAGGGAACAGACCTAACTTCACTTATCCCAACCATTCAGGTTAGCTTAGGTGCATCAATTAACCCTGCAAGTGGTGTTGCTCAAAATTTCACACAACCAGTACAATATACTGTAACTGCTCAGGATGGAACAACAACCAAGGTTTGGACTGTAACAATAAGCATAGTTGAGACTATCTCGATTTACAGCATTCAATACACTACCGACCCAACTGGTGATTCACCATTATTAGGTGAAGTTGTACAAACCGGAGGAATTGTTACTGGTCGTAGAGGGACAGCTGGTTTCTTCCTGCAAGCAGGTCAAGGGGCATGGTCTGGTATTTACGTTTACTCTCCAGGTAATTCTGTTGCTGTTGGAGATAGCATAGTTCTTACTGCTACCGTTGCAGAGTATTACAATAATACTCAGTTGGCAAATGTGACTCAACTACAGGTGGTTATGAATACAACTATTCCAGAGCCATCCATCATTCTAACTGGTGAAATGTCAGAAATGTGGGAAGGTGTTCTTGTGAGAGTTGTAAACGCTACAGTAACTCAGAACGATCTTGGCTATGGCGAATTCTTCGTGAACGATGGTTCAGGCAATTGTCGTGTGGACGATGCAATTTTTGCTTATCCTATGCCAGCAGTTGGTACACTGTTTACTGCACTAACTGGACCTTCTGAGTATAGTTTTGGAGATTTCAGGATTTTACCAAGGAGTGCCGATGATATGCAAACCCTTAGCAACGATGCTACTTTGGCGGTCTTCACACTTGGAGGTGAGGATGCTCTCTCGCTAACAAACGTTCAAGTAAACGATCCTGAAGTTGATTCTGGTGCAATACTCTATGTCGATGATTTCACAGGTTTCCAAGGAATTGTTGTTGCAACCAGCCATCCAGCAGCCTCTTTTGTGGTCACTCTGAATGATGTAGTGATTGAGGAATCGAATCTTGCAACTCAGCCACTTGCTCACGAAGATGTTGTTGTTGTTACAGTGACTGCTGAAGATGGATCATTTGGATACTATAAAGTAACCATTTCCTTAGATAATCGTGAACTTGAGCTGACTAGCCCTATTGGTGGTGAAACAGTTTTTGCAGGACAGGAGATTACATACACCTGGACATCAGCTAACATTGCAAATGTGAATCTTTGGGCTCTTAATGTCTCAAATGATGAACTTTATCCAATCAATGATAGTCCAATACCCGCTTCACTTGGAACATACACTTCTGAAATAGAGAACGGTGTATTTGGCCAGTTCATTATTCGCATAACTGATGCCATTGATGCTAACTTCTATAGCCAAACAGCATCACCGGTTACGGTGATTGATGATCTTATTCCTAGTGTAGTAAGCCATTATCCAGCTCACGAAGCTGCTAATGTCTCTCCAAACTTTACCCTTTCAATAACCTTTGACGAACCTGTTGTTGAAGGTTCAGGAAGTTTTACCATTAGTAAGCTTAGCGATGATAGCGAGGTAATGGTATTCTCTGCTAGTTCATTCAGCATTGTTCACAATCAAGCAACTATTCTTGTTCAAGGGCTTGAGTACTCAACTAGCTATTATATTACTGCAATTGAAGGATTCTTCGAGGATATGTCGGGTAATCTTTCCCTTGCTATTACAAAGGATGGTAGCATTCAATGGCACTTCACTACAATGGAAGAGCCACAGTCTGACCTATTCTTCAGTGAGTATTTGGAAGGTAGCAGTAACAATAAGGCGTTGGAAATCTATAACCCCACAGCACAAGCCATTGATTTGAGTCAATACGTTGTGAAACAAGCAAATAATGGAAACGGATGGGGAAATACTTCAAACGGTCCTGATACAAGATACGTTCTTCCATTAACTGGGACCCTGGCTCCAGGCGAAGTACTTGTGCTAGCAAATGCCGCTGCTGATCCATATATCCTTGGAGTTGCTGATTATGTTTTCGCTTTTGATAGTGAACCAAACGGCTCACAGGGAAATAACGTGCTCGCTTTCAATGGCGACGATGCAATAGGTCTCTTCAAGAACGATGTACTTATTGATGCTATTGGTATCCCAACTGAAGATCCTGGAACTAACTGGCCAGTTGCAGGAATTGGCGCTACATCGGAGTTCACATTGGTTCGTAAAAGTGGTATCATTATTGGAAGTACCGATTGGCTAGCCTCTGCTGGTACCAACGAGGAAGATAGCGAATGGTTGGTATTCCCACAGAATACATTCGATTATCTAGGTTGGCATGGAATGAACGAGGGTGCCGAGTTCACTTCATTCCAGGTTGAATTACAAATGGAGCCAGCAATCATCGATTCCGAAGGTGCAACTATTACACTTGAAGTTCTTTATGGAACAGATCTTTCAACAATTGTACCAGTATTTACACTCTCTATGGGTGCTACTGCTTATATTGATGGCGTTGAGCAGGAGTCGGGTATATCAGTAGTCGATTTCACAAATCCTGTTATCTACACCGTTGAAGCAGAGTCAGGTACAATCAAAGAATGGACTGTAACTATAACTGAAGCAGAGATTAGCTCATTAGCCGAGATTCTTAACTTCTCAGTTGAGAGTCAGGTCGGAAATGCAATTATCAACTCTCAGAATGCAACTGTAGAGGCTCAAGTTCTTCCTGGTACTGACCTTAGCAATCTAATTCCAACAATTCAGATTAGCTTGGGTGCAACTATAAGCCCCGAAAGTGGTGTTACTCAAGACTTTACTGAGCCAGTTCAGTACACTGTAACAGCTCAGGATGGAACAACTCAGAAGGTTTGGACCGTGACTGTAACTGTGGTTGATATTATTCCAATTTACAACATACAGTTTACCGATCATCCAAGTGGGGCAAGCCCTTATGAGAATCAGGTCGTAACTACAAGGGGTATTGTAACTTCCTACCATTACAACAATGCAACCGCTGCTGTATTCCAGGGATTCTTTATTCAGGATGGCAATGGGGCTTGGAATGGCTTGTATGTTTACAGCCCTCAGATTAATCCAAGACCCGAGGTTGGAGATGAAATACAAATAAGCGGTATTATTAAGGAGTACTTTAACCTCACAGAGCTAACCTATGATGGCCCTCTTGGAATCTCTGTTGAATTCACAGTACTTTCTCAGAATAATGAGTTGCCTGAACCAGAAGTTATTACGACTGGCGAGGCTAATAGTGAACCATGGGAAGGTGTGCTAATAAAGGTTCTAAACGCTACATGTATTAATCCCGAACCAGGATATGGAATGGCAACTATTAACGATGGTACTGGTCAACTTCAGGTTGATGACGATATGTACTCAGGTGGTTTTGAACTTAACAAAGCCTATAATGTAACAGGTATTGGACATTATAGCTTTAGCGAGTACAAGATTCTTCCACGATTTGCCAATGATGTTGAATTGCTTTCGAACGTTTTGATAAGTTGGGAAGAAAACATTACAGCTTACCCAAATCCGTTTAGTAATTCTATCTGGATAAACAATGCTGAGAATGTAACTCGTATTGAGCTTTTCAACCTGCTAGGCCAAAGCATCAAGAGTTGGAATGTTTATGGTGAGAGCCTGATTAATCTTCAAACAAGCGAACTTCAAACTGGCGTTTACCTCCTATCAATAACTGGAGATAATGGCAGAAAAGTTGTTAGGAAGATGATTAAAAGGTGATTAACTGATTAATAAAATGAAATGAGGCTGCTCAACAATTAGGGCAGCCTCATTTTTTTCTAGAGATTTAAACCTCAATTCCCAGAACAGTCACATCATCGATTTGCTCGTATTCTTCCCCATTATTATGTTTCCACGAAATAAAGGATTTTTCCATCACCTTACCTTGCTGATTAATTGGAAGAGAAGAGGTTCTTGCAATAAGCTCTCTGAACGATTTCGACATGAATTTACGGTAATCTGGACCACCGAATTGATCGGTGTAGCCATCAGTAAAGAGGAATAATCTATCACCCTTCTGTAAATCTATTTCGTGGTTTGAATAATCTTGCATTACAGTATGAATTGCCACAGGCATTTTGTCGCTTTTCACTTCCAGTAAGGTTACTTCTTGATATTTGTGAGTTATATACTTGCACGGATCTTTTTCTGTAAGCTCTTCGAATTCATCAATCGTCTTCCGTACGATATAAAGCGGATTGTTTGCACCAGCCCAAAGACAACTGTTGCTGTTAAGGTTAATGGCGGCAAGGCTCATATCCATGCCATCCTTTTGTTCATCGCGTTTTCCAGTCTGTTTAAGGGCTTCTATCACCGCCTTCCTAAGCAAGTTGAGAATAGCAGCAGCATTAGTAACCTCATGTTTTCTAACAATTTCATGTAAGAACGACATCCCAAGCATGCTCATGAAGGCTCCTGGAACCCCATGCCCCGTACAGTCAACAACTGTAATAATTAGCCAATCGTTTACTTTTCCTGCCCAGTAGAAATCACCACTCACCACGTCCCTGGGATAGAAGAGTATGAAATGGTTTGGAAAGCACTCCTTGAGATACTCTTGACTAGGTAACAGCGCTTGTTGAATTCTTTGTGCATACGAAATACTCGACCTAATATCTTGAAGTATAAGTTCAATATGTTCCTTCTGCTCAACCACTTCCCTGGTTCTAAGCTTAACTATCTTTTCAAGCCTACGGTTCTGCGCTTTCAGTCGTCTAATATATAGGTTAACTACTAGCAAAACTATAAGCATTGCAATTATTACATAGATAGAGTAGGCCCACCAAGTTCTGTACCAAGGAGGTAGAACAATGAAACGGACAACGACCTCGTTCCCTAATTCATCGTGAATGTTTTTGGCAACAATCGACAATTCATATTCTCCCTCATGAAGATTTGGAAGAATAATTTGACCTTGACTTGTCCATCGCGAGTAGCTTTGGTCAACCCCTTTTTGCTTCCACGAAAACTGTGCCCCAATGCCATTATCGTAATAACTTGATGCAAGATTAATGGTAACAGTATTCATGCTGAATGGAACAACAAACTGCTTGTTATCGAGAGCAATATCTCCATGCCAGATAATAGAATCGTAGCCAATTGCAATGCTCCTTACCAGTAGGTTAGGCTTTGGATATATGCTGTCAATTAGTTTAGTTTGATCAACTATCACAAGACCATCATCACTTCCAATGAAAAGATGATTTTCATTTTTTCGAAGAGTATTGAACCTACCAACCTGTAATGTCTTATACCTAAAGTTGCTTGGAATGCTATCGTTCATGTTGATTTCATAAACGTAGTACTCCATCGCTGCATACGAAGTAAAAGTATTGTAATGAAATGCGGTTATCGACTTTTTTTCAGAATACTTTGGGAAGTTAACATTATCGAAATATCCACGAAGATCGTCAAGGTTTATTGTGCTATCGCCAAGTAACTTGTACATTTCAACAGGAGAAACAAAACGAAGCATACCCAATGATGTGGCAAAAACTACATCATTACCAACCTGATACGGGCAAACCCAGTCGGGATTTAAGCCATCCTCAGACCCATAGTAAAAATCATAAGTTATTGATAACTTGTCGTTCAATACTACTTGCCAAACTACACCCGTACGCGACCCCAACCAAACCTCAATCTGGTTACTTTTGCCATTATGCTTGTAAGCTACCCCATACATTTCACCGCTAATGTTGGGATCGTTGAAAAGTAGTGTTCTACTTTGTGAATCGAACACATGAAATCCACTTCTTCCTGAGGCAATCACCCAATTCATCTGGGGAACATACACAATTGTTGATACATGAAGGTTATTAATCCTTTGAAAGAATCGTCCGTCGGTGTACCAAAGGCCATTGTCGGTAGCCACCCAAAGTCCTTTGTCGATTTTTTCAATAGCCCAAACAGTACCAGAACCTTTAAGAGCCTCAACCTCCTCAAATGATTTCATCCCTTTTTCGTGGTTAACAAATAATCCAACCGATGTTCCAACGTAGGTTGCAGCGTTTAGATTTGATACAGAGTTTACAATACCAAAAAGCCCTGAAGTTTGGTCGTAGAACGAGAAAGGTGATGTATATTGTATCCTACAAACACCCCTTTGTGTTGCTGTCCATAGGTTACCCTGTTTATCCTCAATAAGATCCCATACCTCCGATGAAAGCATACCTGAATTATCGGAGTACTCGGCAATTATTTGAAAATCACGATTTATTATCAGAACTCCATCCTTAAGGGTATAAAGAGCATAGTTCCCATCGTTTAGTATTATTGCCCCAAGTACCTCAGAGTTTGATATCCGCTGATCGATTTGTTTGATATTTTGAGGTTTGGTGAATTTTTCTTCTCCCCATAGCCACAAGCCTCTTTCACGAGTAACTATCAATCGATTATTATCACTGAAAGGTAAAATTCCAAATACCCCTAGGTTAGAAAACATGTTTCCGTTGGGAACGGTATTGAATTGATTTCCGTCGAAAGCAAGTATTCCACTATCACGTTCCCTAACAAAAAGCATATTCTGGTCAACAAAGCTTAAATGGAATGATGTTTTGGGTTTAACAATTGTTAACGAATCGTTTTTGTATAAAAATAGTTTCTCTTCAGATTGAAATACTACAGTTTCTTCCCATACCAGAGTTTTCCAAATACGAGTGAAGTTTTTTTCCTCGGTAGGTAATCTTTCCGAGATTGAATGGTACTGTAGTTTACCCTGTAAATCGGGTTTTAGGTATCCGAATTCACCTTGAGATCCAATGTAGATGGTGTTGTTTAGTACTGAAAGAGAGGTTATATAAACACCTACTTTAACCGGTATCGATTCCCACCTAATCCCATCGAACTGGAGAATTTCGTAAGCCGTTCCAACATAAATCATCCCAAACTCATCTTCAGCAACAGCCAGGGTGTACGATGAATGGTTTAACCCATATTCTCGGGGTGTATAATTTGTAATTGGCTGACGTTTGGGTTGTGCCAATGCACAAATCGAAAAAACAAATAATAAAAGGAGTAAAGGGGAACTTTTCACATCAGTAAGGTCTAGCCCTCAATGTTATAATGCTTTTTTAACCACGACTCAAGGTAGTTCCTGTCAACTTTTCCGTAGAACGAATTTAGATAGTCGAAAACCTCTGAGAGTATGGTAACAAAGGGTTTACCCTGAAATTCCTGAATTATGATATCAATCTCTGGTTTGATGTGGTTAACACTAACAAAGACAGGTTCAAAACTGTTTATGAGGATGGACTCAGTTTTCCCGTCATTCTTTCTGTAGTAATAAATGCTCATCTCTTTTACATCCACATTTTCTTTATACTCACCATCGATTGTGAATAGTTCCTTCCTGTCAATGATAAGAGTGTCCGAACGAAATTGTAACCTCTTATTAATGGTCTCTTCTTCTAGTTTGTAACGAATAAAGAAGAAGTTTTGGTCTTTCATTGGGAACTCATCGGGGGTAACCTTGAGGTCGAGGCTCTCGATTATAAGGAGTTTGTCAGAAAACATTGCTTTTAAATCGAACATGCTTGTAGCCGAAGCGGCTCTTGAACTAATCGAACTAATTGCAGGTGCAAACGCTGCTTTTGAGAAAGCATCGGTGGCATTCTGCTCAGTTAGGACAACCCTTCCTCTTTCTGCGTTAATCATCGCCGCACGTGAGTTTGGCTTTCGAAAGTCGAAGTTGTCGTCACTATAAATCTCAATACCATTTTCAAGGGTAACATTTGCTTTTGTTGCCACAATTTCTCCGTTAACGGTTATAACCTTAAAGGGTACCTGAGAACTCACAATCTGGGCTATCAGTAGGGCTAGGGCTAGGTTAACTATTCTTTTCATGAGTTTTGGGTTTACTTAAGATAACTATTTCTACAAATAATCTAAATTTATTATACGTTAGTCCTATTACAAAGTTATCATCTTTTTGGATTTTCTCGGCAAATTATTATTTACATTGAAACAAACATGTTTTATATCATAGCTATCACATGTTTTTTCTACTTGCATTTCTATAATAATGAATACAAAAATACACTATTTTCGTGGCAACTTTTTTTCTGCAAAAGCATTTTACAATTGAACTGTTGTTTAACAAGATAGAGATTACATATAACCTAAGTAAAAGAAAGTAAATCAATTAAAACATCTTATTTATGAAGAAAGTATTGATTCTTGGAGCGGGTATGGTGGTGAAGCCCATCGTACAACATCTTTTAAAGAATGGCATTCAGGTAACTGTGGCAACTCGCACCAAATCCAAAGCCGATGAGATGATCGCTGGTCATCCCAATGGAATTTCAATGGCATGGACGGTTGAGGATGAGGCAACCCTTGACAAGTTGGTCGCTGAGAATGATTTATCAGTTAGCCTTCTGCCATACGCCTACCATCTAATGGTAGCAAAGCATTGCCTGAAGCATAAGAAGAATATGGTAACCACTTCCTACGTAAAACCCGAAATGAGGGCACTTGATCAGCAGGCAAAGGATGCTGGTATAATCATCCTCAACGAGTTGGGTCTCGATCCAGGCATCGACCACATGTCGGCCATGAGGATTATTGACCACGTTCATGGCAAGGGTGGTAAGGTTGAAGAATTCTATTCATTCTGCGGCGCGCTTGTCGCTCCCGAGGTTGAAAAGAACCCATTCAATTACAAATTTACTTGGGCACCAAAGGGTGTGGTTATGGCTGGTAATAATGATGGAAAATATCTTCGCAATGGAAAGATTCATGCTATTCCAACCGAGGATCTTTTTAAAAATCCCGTAAAGGTCGATTTTGCCAATGTTGGTGAACTGGAGGTTTACCCCAACCGCGATTCTTTACCATACGTAGAACTTTACGGAATCCCTGAAACAAAAACCATGTTCCGTGGTACCTTCCGCTACACCAAGTGGTGTGAGGTGATTGATGCAATGAAGCGTTTAGGGTTAATCTCCTATGAGAAAATCAACATGAAGGGAATGACCTATGCGGACTTTATGGCAAAGCAGGTTGGGGCATGTTGCTGCGAAGATGTAAAATCAAAAACAGCACAATTCCTTGGCGTTAGTATCGATTCCAACCCAATGGTAGCACTCGAATGGCTTGGTCTATTCAGCAGCAATCCTATTAACCGTGAAGAGGACTCCCCATTTGAACTGGTTTCCGACATCATGATTGAGAAGATGATGATTAAGGAAAACGAGCGCGACATGGTTGTGATGCAACATACCTTTGTAGCTAGCTACCCCGATGGTAAGCAGGAGGTTATTCGTTCCAGAATGCTAGATTTCGGTACCCTGAAAACCGATACATCGGTTGCACGTACCGTTGCCCTTCCGGCAGCAGTAGGCGTTGAGATGATTCTCGAAGGAAAAATATCTGCCAAAGGGGTTCATATCCCTGTAATCCCCGAGATTTACAACCCAATTCTCGATGAACTTGAAGAACTTAACATCAAAATGGAGGAGGAGTACGGACTTCCAATGAGCGAAAACATCAAGTAATCATAAGAATATTCCTAAAAATCCACTTCTAAAAGCATCTAGAAGTGGATTTTTTTTTTAATTCAAAACTTATTGTTCTACCAAAAACGTTTGATGTTGCTGTTCAGGTAATTATCAAACATTTCATCCTTACTTATAATATTAATGTTTTCAACTAATGCTTGGGCTATAAGTAATCTATCAAAAGGATCTCTGTGATAAAAATCAAGCTCAAAGTTCCTAACTATATGGGCAAAATTTATTGGTAAAAGTGAAAAACTGTTATAAGTTATATCTTCTATAATACTTGGAAAAGTTCCTCTAATAATGAGTTTATCAAGTTTAACTTAAATAGAAATCTCCCATAAACTTACAAGACTAACATATACATTTGATTGTTTGTCTTCAATTAGTCCTTGGGCAATGCGGCTTAGTTCATTGCTGCCTGAAACAAACCAAAGGAAAGAATGTGTGTCAAGCAAAAAGTTCATGAAATGTAATCATTGAAATCTTCAATAGGATCATCAAAGTTAGGCTTAAGTATATACTTATCTTTTGCACTACCAAATACAGGTTTCTTTTCTTTGAAACTTTCTATTTCCCTATTGCTTTCTTGATTAGAAAAATTGCTTGTGAGAAATGTAATATAGTGTAAAACTTCCTGTTTCAAAGATTCAGGAAGTAAAAAAAATTTTTGAATAATTAACTGTTCATTCATGATACTTATGTTTGTATCTTATAATCATTAAGAAGATACTAGTAATTAGTTTCGAAATCAACAATTTTTTGTATTTTCGTGTCAAATATCATTCAATTGAGAGCGAAGTTTTTCATAATCCTCAGTATTGTTATTCTATCGTGTTGCAGTTCAAAAACAACAAGCACTATTGAATCGACAAGAATTGTGGTAGGCTGTGAGAGAATTGAAGAGTACATCCCCTTGATCAGAGGTAAAAACGTTGGCATTGTGGCCAACCATTCCACATTAATTCAGGGAAAGCACCTGGTTGATAGCCTGTTGTCAATTGGTGTTGCCATTACAAAGATTTACTGTCCAGAGCATGGGTTTAGGGGTGAAGGCGAAGCAGGTGAACTTATTAATAATCATCTTGATACAAAAACTGGTCTGCCAGTAATATCACTTTATGGAAAATCACGAAAACCTAGTCTTGTTGATTTAGAAGGGATTGATATAATCCTCTTCGATATGCAGGATGTGGGTGTGCGTTACTACACCTACATCTCCACCATGCACTACGTGATGGAGGCGTGTGCTGAGAATGGTATTCCTATCATCGTGCTAGATAGGCCAAACCCCAACGGGTTTTATGTCGATGGGCCAATGCTCGATACTAACTTTCGTTCGTTCGTGGGGATGCACCCCGTTCCCGTGGTTCATGGCATGACCATTGGCGAGTTTGCCCAAATGATTAACGGCGAGGGTTGGCTTGCAAACAAAATCAAATGCAACTTAACAGTAATACCCTGTTTAAACTACACCCACGATTCTACCTACACACTGCCAATCAGACCATCGCCGAATCTTCCGAACCAAACATCGATATACCTTTACCCTTCACTGGGTTTCTTTGAGGGTACGGTAGTAAGCATAGGACGGGGCACCGATTTCCCATTCCAAGTATTCGGCCATTCTGATTTCCCAGAAACGGGGTTTGGTTTTACCCCAGAGAGTCGCCCCGGCGCAAGTAAAAACCCTCCCTTGCTAGGACAACAATGCAATGGTTATGATCTAAGGGAGTATAGCGAGGATTTCTTCCTCGCAAATCGTGGAATAAACCTACAGTGGCTTCTTTTTGCTTACCAATCTTTCCCTGAAAAGGGAAAGTTTTTCAACTCCTACTTCAACCTTCTTGCTGGAGGAAAAATCCTTCGGGAGCAAATTGAAAAGGGTTTGGATGAGAATACCATAAGGGAAAGTTGGAAATCTGACGTCGAAATATTTACCAAAATCAGAAGTAAGTATCTGCTTTACAAAGACTTTTCATTTGAAGTGGATTGAATGTTGTATGTATATGCTTTTTTTGGACACCAATTCGAAAATTAAAGGTATTAGCTGAAACTTCAGATTTGACAGATAACCATGGCTAAGCAAAAATTCTACGTGGTGTGGGAAGGTGTTAAACCCGGAATATATAAAACATGGGAGGAATGTCAGCTTAACATCAAGGGTTACCCCAATGCGAAGTTTAAATCCTTTCCAAGCCTTCCAGCCGCTGAGGCTGCCTTCAATCGCAGTTACGATGACTATACCTCCAAGGAGGTGAACATGGAGCTGCAGCTCGAGGGGCTTCAGGAGAACCAGCCAAAGCCCATCTTTCCATCCCTGTCAGTTGATGCTGCCTGTAACATGGCAACTGGCGATATGGAGTATCGAGGTGTTGACACTGAAACCGCGAAGGAGATATTTCGGCAGGGTCCCTTCAAGGATGGAACCAACAACATTGGCGAGTTCCTCGCCATAGTGCATGGCTTGGCGCTGCTCAAGCAGCAGAATAGCGACCTCCCAATCTATACCGATTCCATGACGGCAATTAGCTGGGTTCGTAGGAAGCAGGCTAATACTACCCAAGAACATACAAAAAGCAACGCTAAACTCTTTGAGATGATCTCTCGAGCCGAAAAGTGGCTTAGAGAGAACACCTGGAAGAATCGCCTCCTAAAATGGGAAACCCATGTATGGGGCGAAATCCCTGCCGATTTTGGGAGGAAGTAGGGGGGAAACTGCCTGGTAGGGTTGATAAGTCTTAAAGATAATTCTTTTTGTTGTTATGGTAAAAATGGAATTTTGCTATTGCACCCCCCACGGGGTGCTGGGTTCTTTTGTGAATTTTTTTATCGATATTGCACCCCGCTGGGGTGCGGGGGGAATCGGGGATTTGATGTTTTATCGGTATTGCACCTCTACGAGGTGCGAGGGGATTTGTGAACAATTCTTCTACCGGTATTGCTCCCGTAGGATGTTTTTTGCCCTCGGAGAGGGCGGATAGCGATTGGGTTGGATTTTGAGTGGAATAAGCACCTCGGTAGAGGTGCAATAGCGATGTGCGGGTTTGTGGCGATGGCAAAGCACCCCGTGGGGGTGCGATAGGGTTTTGGGAAGAATATTTCATTAGTGCCATTGCACACTAATACTATGCGAAAAAATCAATACCTTTGGATATAAACTAAAACTAAAACCCAATGGCAAACCCATACTACCAAATTTCAATGCAGCTAGTTTTTGCTGTTAAACATAGGGATGCATTAATTAGAGATAATTTTAGAGATGAGTTGCACAAGTACATTGGCGGAATACTAGTGAACCAGAAGCATAAGCCACTGGCAATAAACTCTATGCCCGACCATATTCATATCTTTTTTGGCATGCATCCCTGCGATATTCCAGCCCTAATTCGAGATATCAAATCAGATTCATCAACCTTTGTAAATGATAAGAAATTATCGAGATTTAAATTTCAATGGCAGGAAGGCTATGGATTGTTTTCGTACAGTATGTCCCACCGTTCCAATGTGATTAATTATATTGATAATCAGCAGGAGCATCATAAAAAAGTTTTGTTTAGGAAGGAGTATTTGGGGTTGTTAAAGAAGTTTGGGGTTGAGTATAACCCCAAATATGTTTTTGATTTTTTTGATTAATTGCTGATAAAGGTGACATGGTTGTTCCCGCGTGTAAGGGACTCGGTAGAGGCAATATAGTGATGGTTTTGCAGAGATGGTATGATTGAATAAGCACCTCGGTAGAGGTGCAATAGCGATGGAATAAGGGGAATGGTAGAAGGTTTGCACCCCGTGGGGGTGCGATAGGGTTTTGGGCAGAATTTCTATCGCTATGCCACCCCACAGGGCGTTCTGTGCCCTCGGAGAGGGCGGATAGCGATGGAACGGAAGAGATGGTGTGGGGCTGCACCCCTTGGGGGTGCGAGAGTATTTAAGATTTTCACAAAGGATAAAAACAAAAATATACCCCAAAATATCTCCTCTACAAGATAAAAACAACAAAAAATATCTTCAGGGAAAGATAAAAATATTAAAAAATATCTCCTAGAAAAGATAAAACCAAAAGTCTAAAAGAATTCTTTACTTTTGCACCAAACAGCATTGAATGAAGCTTGAGCATTTCATAGCAAAGCGCCTTAATAGCCCGGCTAGTGGGAGCAAAAACCTTTCCCTTCCTTTCATTCGCATTGCCACCTTTGCCGTAGCATTGAGCCTTGCGGTGATGATTATTTCAGTGGGGGTGGTTATTGGTTTTAAGAGAGAAATCAGTCAGAAAACGATT
>CAYZSD010000006.1:0-45954 GCA_964481075.1 uncultured Rikenellaceae bacterium
ACCAAGTACAAGCGATAGGATAAAGCCCACAATGGCTAACAGAATTGCAAGAGAAATCGCCTTTGAAGGCGAAATGTCGTTTCGTTGAAAAAAGTCCATATTCATATTTCTTTGATGGCAAAGATAGGTAAGCTTGCAAAAAATATCACATATCTGTCTATTTTTGTCGCAAAAAAGACTGTGAGGATAGGAACTTTAGATTTAGGAGAAAAGCCAATAATTCTGGCACCTATGGAGGATGTAACCGATCCTTCGTTTCGATATATGTGCAAGCGGTTCGGTGCCGATATGATGTTTACGGAGTTTGTCAATTCTGATGGATTAATCAGAAATGCATCTACCTGCCAGGTTAAGCTGAACATTTTTGAAGAAGAACGACCAATAGGTATTCAGCTCTATGGACACATCGTTGAAAGCATGGTTGAGGCTTGCAAGATTGCAACAGATGCCCGTCCTGATGTGATTGACATAAACTTTGGATGCCCTGTTAAGAAGATTGCCAATCGTGGAGCAGGGTCGGGGATGATGAAGGATGTCCCCAAAATGGTGGAAATGACTCGTCAGATTGTAAATGCTACCCATATACCAGTAACAGTAAAAACCCGGTTGGGTTGGGACGAAGAGTCGAAATTCATTGTTGATATTGCTGAACGATTACAGGATGTTGGGATAAAGGCGTTAACCATTCACGGAAGAACCCGTGCACAACTCTATAAAGGTTTGGCCGATTGGACACTAATCGGAGAGGTAAAGGCAAATCCAAGAATGACTATTCCAATTATTGGGAATGGGGATGTGGATAGTCCAGAAAGAGCGTTGGATAACTTTAATCGTTTTGGGGTCGATGGAATTATGATTGGCAGAGCCACATACGGAAGACCCTGGATTTTTAAAGAAATCAAGCATTTCTTGCAATCAGGCGTTAGAATGTTACCCCTTTCGGTTGAAGAAAAAGTAGGTATAGCAAAGGAACATTTTTTGAAATCGATTGAAATAAAACCCGATAAAAGGGGGATCCTGGAGATGCGCCGCCATTTCAGCTGTTACTTTAAGGGATTGCCAAATTTTAAGGACCTTCGTCTTAAACTGGTTACTTGTAATGAGCCCCAAGAAATCTTAGGACTCCTTGATTTGGTTGCTGATAGATATGCAGGTTATGTTCAGGATGAGAGCATTAATCCCTCTCCCTGGCTATAGAATTCTTAGTAATTTTGAAGGATTAATAATACAAATAACGGGGTTATGTGTTAACAGAGCCCTAAGCACTCATAAAACCATACTATTGGAGACTAGCCCTTTCTATAAATCTACACCTTTTCTGTCCATAATTGCATGCATCCTTTGGTCAACTGCTTTTGTAGGAGTTAAGATTGGCCTTCAGTATAATCTCCCATTCCAATTTGCGGGCATTCGTTTTATTATCTCAGGTTTACTCATTCTCCCTTTTATTCGAAATTTAGGCAGGGTGCTTAACGAAGTAACAGCAAACCTTGGAAAGATACTTGTGGTTGGGTTCATTCAAACCTTCCTTCAATACGCCCTTTTTTACAGTGGAATGGATAAAGTTCCAGGTGCTTTAGGTGCAATGATTATTGGATCAGCCCCTCTCTTTATCGCAATTGTTTCACATTTTTTCATGCCCGATGATGAAATGACCAGGAAGAAGTTATTTGTTATCCTTTTTGGTCTTTTGGGAGTTGCCGTTATAAGCTTCCAAAGAGATAGGATGGGAGCCTCTGGTGCATCTGCTCTGTGGGGCATTCTAATACTTGTTGCAAGTAATATCCTTTCAGGATTCGGCAATGTGTTGGTTGCAAGTGATAAAAGAAGAATTAGCCCATTAGTGCTAAGCTCATTTTCAATGATTTTTGGTGGGAGCCTGCTTTTCGTTTTGGGTTTACTAACAGAAGGGTTAAAGGTAGGCCCTTTCCCTTTCGAATACTATGCATCGCTGGGATGGCTAAGCTTTCTTTCAGCGGCAGCTATTTCAATTTGGTACACTCTTCTTAAACGGGTAAACGTTAAGGTTTCTGAACTGAATATTTGGAAGTTCATAATCCCGGTTCTAGGTGCAATTCTAAGCTGGATACTTCTTCCTAACGAATACCCAACATTGATTGCTTTTATTGGAATGGCTCTGGTAGGTGTTGCCCTTGTCTCCTTGAATTTGTTCAGCAGGAAGAAGGGTTTATAAAAAAATCAAAAAAATTAAATGATTTTTGAATCAAATAAAGAAAAGTACTATATATTTGCATACCGAACGGTCGGTATATTATGAATATATGGAAACAAAGGATTACATTCTTTTCGAATCATTTAAGTTGTTCCTATCTAGAGGTTTCGATAAGGTTTCAATGAACGATCTTGTTAAAGCCTCTGGCCTTTCAAAGGGGGCTTTTTACCATTACTTTAAAGGGAAGGAAGAAATTTTTAGGGAAGCAATACAAAATTACTTCTTTACGGGATTATCAGAAAATTCATTTTCACCGTCGAAGGAATTAGGGCTACTCGACAACCTATTAAACCTGATAGAATACAAATCGGAACTGTACAAGCAATTGCTTGAAACAACAGGTTTAACGAGTTTAAGTTCAGGCTATTTTACGATGCTATTTCAAGCGCTGGAACTATTTCCCGATTTTAGAGAAGCCTTGGTTTTTGCTGGATCGAGCGAGGAAAGCATGCTAAGCGAAATATTTGAAATAGCACAAAAACAGGGCGAAATCGAAAAGGTGCTTAAGCCAATAGAGCTTGCCCGAATATATGCTACAATGCTCGATGGGATGGAACTGCACTCAGTAGTTTCGGGCGATTTTGATAAGCTTCATGCTAAAGAGAAAGAGGCAACAATTCATTTTACAATGTTACTTTTAAATAAAAAGAAAACAAATTAGGGAATGATAAAAGTTGAAGAATTAACCTTTTCATACCCCAAATCGGGGGTTGAAGCTGTCAGGAAGATATCTTTCGAAGTTAAAGACGGAGAGGTTTTCGGATTTTTGGGTCCCAGCGGTGCAGGCAAAAGCACCACACAAAAGCTTCTGATTAAACTTCTCGATGGTTATTCGGGCAAAATAGAAGTCCTTAAACGGAGTCTAAAAGGTTGGAATGGAGATTACTATGCGAATATTGGAGTTGGATTTGAGCTGCCCAACCATTACCTTAAGCTTACTGGTGAGGAAAACCTAAAGTTCTTTTCTTCATTCTACCCAAGCGTTGCTTATAGTCCCAATGAACTTCTAAAAATGGTCGATTTGGGAGATCATGCTAGGAAAACAGTAGAAGGTTACTCCAAGGGAATGAAGATGCGGCTAAACTTTGTTCGTGCACTCATACATGACCCAAAGCTTCTCTTCTTCGATGAACCCACATCGGGTTTGGATCCTGGGTACGCAAGAATGATAAAGGACATAATAATAGATTTGAAGCGGAAAGGGAAAACCATTTTCCTTACCACACACAACATGCACGATGCCGATGAGCTATGCGATAGGGTTGCTTTTATGGTTGACGGAGAGCTTAAGCTAATTGGCTCTCCACGTGAGCTCAAGTTAAGCAATGGAAAGCGAAAAGTAAGGGTGGAGGCAAAAGTTGAAGGGGTTGTTGGTTGCAATGAATTTGATTTTGAGGGTTTATCGGAAAACAAGGCTTTTTTGAAGGCCATTGCTAACCCAAATCTAATGTCAATACATTCATGCGAAGAGAGCTTGGAGGATGTTTTCTTAAGAACAACCGGAAGAAGATTGCAAGGGTAAAATCCTTCGGCATTCTTTCAATTTTTTGGGGTTGGTTTTTTATGGCGAATATTTATAGGTTGAAATAGAACGTGTTTGTAATCACAAAAGGATGAAGAATTTGATAAAACTTATTGGGTGGGACATTGTGTTGCTTACCAAGTACCAGATTCTACCTATTGCAGTTGGAATAGGCGTCTTATACATAGCCCTAATAAAATTATTAGATGTTCCCATCGACATTGTTATACTCCTAATATTTTCTGACCCTTCAATGATGGGTTTTATCTTCGTTGGAGTGATGGTTCTTTACGAAAAACAAGCAGGAACAACGTCAGCACTAGCTGTAACTCCCTTACAACCGTGGCAATACCTTCTATCAAAGTCAATTTCACTTTCAATACCAGCAATCGTTGTGAGCATGATCATGGCCTTATCTGTTAATGCTTCGGTAAATTATTTCCTGGTTGGCTTAGCTGTAGTGTTAACCTCAACGCTATTCTTGATAATTGGTTTTGTTGGTGCCCAAAGGGTAAAAACCTTTAATCAGTATATACTTACAATTCCCATGTTTTTAGCACCTCTTTGTGTTCCATTTATCGATTTTTTTGGTTTTTGGGAATCACCAGTCATGTGGTTGATTCCAACGCATGCTTCGCTTACTCTTCTGAAGGCTGCATTCCTAAAAGTTTCAATCTGGAAAATTATTCCTTCCATTTTTATACTATTAATTTATAACGCATTATTTTGGAAGTGGGCTGTTTACGAATATAAATCGGGGATGAAGGCTTAGTGAAACCTAATTGATTTAATATGATAATTACATATAAAACTGTATTAGCATCAGATACTAAGAACATATTGAGGGATAGCGCACTGGTGTTGATGCTGGTTGTTCCGTTTTTTTTCATACCTCTGGTAAGGTTTGGGGCAGGGGCATTAGTTGATATTTTCCCTGAAATTGAAGTATATGTTCCTATGTCGGTAATGCTTTTTGGTGCAATGGTTGCAGTATTCCCTGCATTTGTAATGGGTTTTGTGATGATGGACGAGAAGGATGGTGGTATTAATCAAATTCTCAGGGTATTACCATTTAGCCTGAACAGGTTGATAGGTTTAAGAGTCCTATTAATGGTTTCAGTAGGTTTCATCAACTGTTTTCTGTTCCTTGGTTTGAATGGTTTGGTGAAAATGAGTTTATCTCAATCCATAATGCTCTCCTTAAATGCTGCTTTATTTGCACCCATTTCTGCATTTCTAATGCTTTGTATTTCAGCAAATAAAATAGAAGCTGCGGCTGTTCTGAAGGGGATAAGTTTTGTTACTTTTTTTGCGTTCCTTCAATTCTTTATACCTGGGTGGTATAAGTACCTACTTAGTCCTTTACCAACATTTTGGCTGTATAGATCATTTGAAGAAATCGAGAACATGTTTATCTTCTCGGCCTTTAACCTAGTAGGTTTTTTTATCCAGCTAATATATCTTTATTTTTTATGGAAGTTTTTCCTGAAAAGATGGTAAGCTGATTGAACCCACCACTTCAAACGTAAAATCAAGGATGAAGTACAAATGCAACCCTAGCTTTGAATAAGCTTTTCTAGTGCCTCAACGTTTTTAGGGTTGAAAACATTTTTCCCTTCGGCTGAATAAAGATATTCGATTAAATTGTTGTAAACCTTCTCAACATTTCCACGAACTACTTTAAGTGTGCTGTTAACCATACCATTCTGTTCTGAGAAGGGTTCGCTTAAAATGGCAAAAGTGGCTGGAAGCCAACGTTCGGGGAACAGGTCTTGGTATTCACCACCAGATTTAAACTTCGCTATATCGGCTTGAATTAATCCGATTGCATGGTTGATTGACTCTGGTGTTGGTTGGTTGTTTTGAAGTTCGGTTATTGCTCTCTTTATGGAATCCTTGGCAGGAAATATCAGGGCAGTTGTGTACGGGTTCTGGTTATTGTGCAGTACAATTTGTTCGATGTATTTTGAGTGTTGAATTAATGCTTCCTCAATTCCTTCGGGGCTATACTTTTCGCCATCGCTGGCAATAAGTAAGCTTTTGAAGCGTCCAAGCACATAAAGGAAACCGTCCTTATCCATGTATCCTAGATCACCAGTATGCAGCCAACCCTCTTTAATGGTTTCACTGGTTGCTCTTTCATTCTTCCAGTATCCTGCCATAATATTCTCCCCTTTCACAACTATTTCCCCTTTTTGCCCAACAGGCAATGGGTTACCATCCTCATCGCATATCTTAAGTTCAAGTGGTTTAACCAGATAGCCCGATGACCCCAGCTTATGTCTTTTAAGAGAGTTAGAGCTTATAATAGGTGTTGCCTCGGAAAGGCCATAGCCTTGAAACATAGGGATTCCTATTGCATAAAAGAAACGTTGAAGTTCGATGTCGAGAAGTGCTCCACCTCCAATAAAGAACTGCATATTTCCTCCAAAAACCTGCCTAATCTTTGAGAAAAGAATCTTATCGTATAACCAAAGTAATGGTTTGTAAAGTTTTGCAAGACCCTTCCCTTTGTTAAAGCCTTCCTTGTTGTATGTGTATGAGATTGAAAGCGCGTGGTTAAAGAGTTTTTCTGTTAGCTTTCCTTTGGCACGTATTCCAGCCTCAATATTTTTTTTGAAGTTTTTTGCAAGGGCTGGTACACTTAGCATTATGTGAGGCTTAAGTTCCTTAATATTAATTGGGATATTCTTTAGTGTGTCGAGCGGGGTTTTGCCAATTTGAACAGTTCCTAAGCTTGCTCCCATAGCCATGAAAGAATAGATACCGGCTACATGAGCAAAGCAGTGGTCGAGGGGTAGGATGATTAGAGTTTTGTAGAACGAAGGCACATCCATTAGGGTTAGAGCCTGCTCAACATTGGCAGTATAGTTCCGATGTGTAAGTATTACCCCCTTTGGGTCGGCAGTGGTTCCAGATGTATAGCTGAAGGTAGCAAAATCGTTTGGTTTAACTTTCCTTGAGGCTTGTGCAACTGAGTCGGGAAATTCTTTAAGGTATTTAATGCCAAAATCAATCACTGATGAAATGAGTAGCTCGTTCTCCTCGTAGTAAACCTGCTCATCGAGAAAAATAATTGTCTTTACAAGAGGAAGCCTTTTCTTGATGCTATTTATTTTATGAGCCTGAGCCCCAGACACAATAATCATTGTTGCCTCGGAATGCTCTATTCGGAAGTGAAGATCGTTCCCTTCAAGTTTTATGGAAAGAGGTACGTTGACTGCACCAGAGTAAAGAATTGCAAGTTCGGCAATAACCCATTGCTTTCTACCCTCGGAGAGTAAGGCAATTTTGTCGTCCTTTTTAATTCCCAAACTAATTAGTCCAGCAGTAAGTTGAAAGACAGTGCTTTGGGTTTCTTTATAGGTTGTTGGCTCAAATTGACCGTTGTTTTTTTCCCACAGAAAAGGGTTGTTGCTAAACTTTGCTACACTCTCCTCAAAGAGGTTTATTATTGTCTTCATTAACAAACAAATAGTAAAGGGTTAGAGAATTATTCTAGCTTCTGATTGATATGGCAATTATCTTTTCTACTTTTCCATTGCTATTAACAACTGGCGAATAGGTTTCATTCAGTGAAATTCTTGAGCTATTAATGGTTGCCTTAAAGAGCCTTTGCCTGATAATACCGTTTCGTAGGTCACTCCAGAAGTCGAGATAGCTAATGTCATCTTCAGACTTCATGCGGAAGAAGTCGGAGTGGTGTTTCCCTGCTATATCGGATGGTTGAAATCCTAATGCGGCTCTCATGGATTCGTTTATTCTGATAATGTATCCATCGGGGGTGAATTCAGTTACAAATGTTGAAGCATCGATTGCCTTAACAATAGCATGATATTCTCCATCCTGCGAGTTAAGTTTAAGTTTAAGGGTCTCGAGTTCAGAGGCATTTTGCTGTGATTTAAGTTCAGCTCTCTTAAGGTCGGTGATAATTTTGCTTATCCCCCAAGTTCCTACAATAGATCCCCGTGTATCGAAAAGTGGCATTTTGGTTGTTGAAACCCATTGTTCCTTCCCGTCGTCGAACTTCTCGTGAACCACATGGTCGATAATTGGTGTGAGGGTCATCATGATGTTCTGCTCTTCCTGGTAAAACTTTTCAGCGTTTTCTTTCTTGTGGAAATCGAAGTCCGATTTTCCAACAAGATCATCAGGACTATTTGCATTGAAAAGCTTAACCATTGATTTGCTTATCCTTATGAAACGACTATTCTCGTCTTTGAAGTAGATAAAGTCTGGAATGTTTTCCATTAGGGCGTTAAGAAGCGTTAGCTCCCTTTGAAGTTCTTCTTGTAATGCTTCCTGCTCATTTCGTTTCCGCTCCATCTCTTCTTGGGTTGCCTGAAGTTCTTCCATGTTCTGACGCATCTCTTCTTCCTGAGCAAGCATCTCTTCGGCTTGTTGCTGCGATTTGGCCAGGAGTTCGGTTGTTCGAATGCTTATCCGGACACTAGAAACGGTTGAAGCGATGCTTTCGGCAATCTTTTCAATGAATTCAATCTGATACTTTTCGTAAGTGTTAAAGGTGGCAAGTTCAAGTACACCAAGCGTTTCGTCGTTGTTTTTAAGTGGAACAATAAGCAGACACCTAGGTCGTTCTTTCCCAAGGCCACTGCTAATGGTAATGTAATTGGGGGGAACTTGATCCATGAAAATTGTTTTTCCTTCACGGAAGCAGCGACCAACCAAACCCTCATTTAGCTCAATCGATTTTTCAAGATGTCGTCGCCTATCATAAGCGTAACAAGCAGTCATGTCAAGCATTATGTGCAGCTTATCATTGTCGTTAATAACAAAAAGCCCACCTTGATTAGAATTTGTGTAGCCAACAAGGTTCTTGACTATGCTGAAAGACAACTCATTTAGATTATCGTTGTTTTGGCGGAGGATTTCTCCAAACATTGCTAAACCCTGAGTTGCCCAGTTCTGCTTTTGTTCTTCGTTTTTACGTTCAAGTTCGAATTCTTTGGCACTCTTGAGGCTTTTTTGCATTTCAATTAGCGATAGGCCAAGAATATCTTTTTCTCCTAGGAGTTTGAACTCAGCATCGAGATTTCCTTTGCCTATTTCCTTTGCGAAATTTTCAGTTAGATTTAGCCCATCAATAAGCTTATTGACCGACGTGGCCATTAACTCTATCTCATCGCCACTTGTGATGTTGAGTTTCTTGGCTTGGTCAATATCTCCCTGAGAAAGATCGTTGAGCAGATTAGTTGTTAACCTTATGGGTTGTGTAATGCTATTTGCCACGTAGTACAGAACTATTCCAAGGAAAATAATCCCAAGAAGAGCAACAAGAATTCCGCTAATCATAGCATTCCTTGCCTCAACAGTTATCTCAGATACAGGAATTGATATTCCGATAGCCCAAAATGTAGAAGAATTCCCAATTTGAATAGGAGTTAGTATGTTAAGAAGTCCTTCATCACCAACTTTCCAATGGTACATGAGGCTGGTTCCTCTTTTTATTTTTTCTGATATCTTATGAGTAACCTCCATCTCAGGGTAGATTTCCTGAAATGTTTTCCCAGCAATAAAATCGTTGGTATGTGCAATAATTGTGCTGTTATTTGAAAGGAGAAAGGCCTGTGTGTTGGGGTAAGGCTTAATTTGTTCAATAGTACTTTGAAATTTATCGAGAGCAATATCAACTCCAGCCAAACCAACGTAGTCGCCATTTTGTCGTATAGGGACACATAGGCTGGTTACCATTATATCGTTTACACCATCATAACGATAAAAGTATGGGTCGAGGAGAATCTCCTGATTTGAAATTTTGGCTTTATAGTACCCACTGGTTATAATATCCCCTGCTACATTTTTGTTTTCAACCAGTACGTGGCTTGCACCATGTTTTAGGTATGCTGAAACCGAACGCCTGCCATAGTTTTTATCGTAATTTGGTTTAATGGCATAGAATTCAAAGTTATACCAAACAGAAATGTAACGAGGGTTTTGCTCAACCTGATTCTTAATAATGTCGAAGTAAATTGAATCACGAAGTACAGAGTCGAGTTTATGGAACGAGTAAAAGGCATGTGCCAGAGATCGGGAAAACCCCAGATCAAGTTCTAACTCCGATTTTGCCTGATTGGCAACCTTTTCTGCGTAACTTTTTGCAATTACCTCTGCATTGTTCATTGCCATCCGATACGTTCTATACTGAATATAAAATCCAATACCAGCAAGGATTATTGCAGAAGAAGCTAGAACGTAAACGAGCATTTTTGTCTGAATCCTCATCCTTAAGCGAATAGTCATAACCATAGTTTTTGTAGGGTATGAAAAATTGAAGCAGGCTTATTAAACCCCTATTAAAGCAACTTACCCACCCTTTTAGCACCGTTAAAAATACGAAATGTTTTTTTGATTTAGCAAACATATATTTATTTTGAATATTTCTAGTTTTTATATAAAAGGTTTACCTTAGCAAGATAATTGATTCCAAAAAAATTTCCTTCAGTATGAAGAATACTACATTTCTGCTCTTATTCCTTCTTATGGTATATGTGATTGATGGAATAGGGCAAGATGCCGACAGGACATCGGGCCTCAAACAATTAGCTGAGAGAATGCTAGATCAATCAAATAATGTTATGCAAGCCAACATTGATTCATCTTTAACGTTGGCCTATCAGGTTGATAGCCTTGCAACACTCCTGTCAGATTTCGAGTTAATGATGAAAGTGAAACATCATCTTGGATTTATTTACTATAACCAGAATAACTTTGAAAGGGCAATAGACTATTTCGAAGAGTCAAGAAAACTTGCCGTTGAGCTCTCGAACCCGCATTTTGAGGCTTTAGCTTTGAACCGTTTAGGTAATTCTTATCAGCTTAGAACTAACTATCTGTTGGCTTTAGATTACTACCAGCAGGCATTAGCAATTAACGTAAATACAAAAAATCTGGGTGAAGTTGCCCGTACGAAGGTAAATTTGGCAAATGTTTACAGCATCATTGGTCAGTACCAACGATCAATACAGCTTTTTCTGGAAGCGATGGAAATCCATGAGTCAATCGATGAACGAGAGGGTTTGGCTTGGACATCGCTTGGAATAGCACGTCTTTTCAAAAGGCTCGAAATACTCGATAAGGCCATGTATTATGCCGAGTCGGCATTGCACTTCTACAGGGAGATAGAACATCGGACAGGGAATAGCACGGGGGTTACCCTTTGCTTGAACGAGATGGGAAGCATTTTTCATAAACTGGGTGATTTCGACAGAGCGCTTGACTACACGCTTCAGGTGCTTGAGATTAACATCAAAAGGGGCAATGTCCACGGTCAGGCATCGAATCATCTTAGCCTGGGCGTGATTGCTTTCGATAAAAAGGACAACTCTCTTGCCCTTTTACATCTCAATAGGGCATTAGCCCTAAAGGAGCAGGTTGGAGATAGTCTGGATCTTGCCCGCTTGTATCGTTTCTTGGGAGAGGTCTCGTTACGAACAAACGATAAAAACATGGCACTAGCTTATACAAAGCAAAGTTTGTTCTTCTCGGAAAAACATCGGCAGCTCCCTGAGATAAGCGAAGGCTACCACCTCCTTGCAAGGATATATCAGACAATGAAGCAGTTCGATAAAGCCCTTGATGCTCATGTAAGCTTTACAGCTTATAGGGATAGCTTAAACTCAAGCGATATCTCCAGGTTAGAAATGCAATATGAGTTTGAAAAACGAGAGAAGGAGCAAGAGCTTATTGTACGTCAGAGAGAGGCTCTGCAGGAAGCAAGGCTTGAAAGACAAAGGGTTGTAATAGTATTTTTTGTTGTAGCTTTTCTTCTTGTTGGCAGTTTAGCGGCTTTCATATTCTACGCCTTTAAAGAAAAGCAGAGGATAAATAGTATATTGGTGAAGCAGAACGATGAGATTAGTCGCCAAAAACATGAAATTGAGAGTCAGAAGGAGGAAATTGAACAGCAACGTGATTTTGTTACCCGACAACGCGATCAAATAGCAGAACAACAAAGGCTTATTACAGATAGCATTACTTATGCAAGCCGAATTCAGAATGCAGTTCTGCCAAGCGACTCAACCTTGAGGCGATTGCCTTGGGAATCGTTCGTGTTCTACAAACCGAAGAATATTGTGAGTGGCGATTTTTACTGGGTTTCGGAGTTGAGTAATGGAAAAATTATGGTTGCTGTTGCCGACTGCACAGGGCATGGAGTACCAGGCGCATTCATGAGCATGCTAGGTATTACCCTTTTAAGAGAGATTTCGGGGAAAGCACAGCACCTTTCACCAGCAGAAATACTTCAGGAGCTTAGAAGGATGGTTATACTCTCCCTAAACCAACAAACAGGTAGAGTTGATCAGGCCGATGGAATGGACATGGCAATAACGCTCATCGACAAAAAAAGCCTGATGATGGAGTTTGCGGCCGCCTACCAATCGGTAATTGTGATAAGGGAGGGGGATGTTCATGTTCCCAAAGATCAAGAGAACCCAAGGGTGATGAAATTAAACGATTATTCATTGGTAGAGCTTAGAGGAAACAAGATGCCCATTGGGTATCATGTATCGGGCGATAAACCTTTCACAAACCTTGCATTTCAACTTTTACCCAACGATACCCTTTATCTTTTCTCCGATGGGTACATCGATCAGTTTGGAGGGCCAAACAACATTAAGTTCTTGATGAACAACTTTAAAAACCTCCTTCTTGGAATTCAGAACAAATCATTGGACCACCAAAAAGAGATAATAAAAAGCACTATCACCGATTTTCAGGGCGAGAGAAAACAGGTGGACGATATGGTTGTTCTTGGAATAAAACTTACCTAAAATTTCTTCGCGGTAATAATAATGCTTTCGGTGTGAACATAACCATTGCCATTGGCAAAACTTCCCGATGAAATGGGATTTATTGACAATACCGAGTATCCTTCAGAATGAAGCTTATTGCATTGTATTTCAATTTCTTTTGAAAGATCATCTGAGTCAACCACGCTATACTCCTCGTTTGTTTCTTTATGAGTCCAGTAAGTTGAACGGGTATGGATTACAATGGATTTATACATTGTTTTGCTTGTTAAATGTTTGATGAAAAATGATGCATATTTAAGTTCAAAATTATACGCTAAAAATAGAAATTAGTTCATAACAAATAATAAAAATGTTCGCAAGTTTGATGTTTGATGATTTAGTAAACTTGCAATAAACTACTTGGTATAGTTTTTTGAGTTATTATCTTTGTCGAAAATATAAAAAAAGAGAATAGTGCTTGACCCCAAAAAAACACAATGGTTTGCAGTTTATACTAGACCTAGATTCGAAAAAAAAGTGTTTGAGCGATTGGTGGAGGCAGGTATTGAAACCTTTTTGCCTCTTCAAACACGTTTAAAACAATGGAGCGATAGGAAGAAACTGGTTGAAGAACCCCTTATTCGTTCCTATATCTTTGTGAAAATTGTATTGAAAGAATACAAAACAGTTATTGAAACTGAGGGCATAGTCAGGTTCGTTCGCTTTGAGGGGCAACCAGCTCCGATCCCAGAAAAGCAAATTAATGTGCTTAAGATGCTTCTTGCCCAGCAAATTGACATGGAACTGGCCGAGGAGGAGCTCAACCTTGGCGATAAGGTTGAGATAAGAATTGGGTCAATGACTGGTTTTGATGGCATTCTTGTTAACCATAAAGGGAAGGACAAGGCTATTATTCAAATCGATCATATTACCCACGCTCTTATGGTTACTCTTCCAAAAAACTATATTGCTAAGGCAATAAATGGTGATAGCTAGTAGGAAGTTGTGTTTATTGTCAGGCTAGCAAGAAAAAACCGATTTCTAGATTGGTTCAATTTTATTAACCCTGTTTGAATGTCTCCCTCCCTCGAATTCAGCCTCCAAAAAGGACAGTACGATTTTTTTTGCCAACTCAATATCAACAAAGCGGGCAGGAATTGCACAAATATTAGCATTGTTATGCTGTCTGGCAAGCGAGGCAATTTCTGGAAGCCAGCATAATGCAGATCTAACCCCTGAGTGTTTGTTGGCGGTAATGTTAACACCATTTCCACTACCACAAATAACAATACCTAACTCGTATTCACCATTAGTAATTGCTTGTGCTACCAGATGAGCGTAGTCGGGGTAGTCAACGCTTTCGTCAGAAAAGGGGCCAAAATCCTTTACAAAGAAACCTTTTGCCATGAGAAGCAAAACAAGTTCCATTTTGGTTCGGTATCCTGCATGGTCGCTGCCTATCGCAATTCGTTTAGATGTCATTTTTATGTTATTTTTGCAAATATAACAGCATTAAGCACAAATATACAAATTTTATCCTCGACCGAAGATGAGCGGTATATATATCCATGTTCCTTACTGTAAGCGAAAATGTGTTTACTGCGATTTCTACTCCGAATCGAGTGAAAATAGGATTCACGAATTCGATAAGCTTATTTCAAAGGAAATATCTCTTCGAAAAGAGTTTCTTTCGTCTAATAGGATCGAAACAATATACTTTGGTGGCGGTACACCTTCGTTGCTTAAATCACAACAACTTACAAATATTCTTTCAAAGATAAATGATGAGTTTTCACTTTCTCCTAATCCAGAAATAACCCTTGAGGCAAATCCCGATGACATAACGCGGGACTACTTAAAATCGCTTTTTCAAGCGGGTGTTAACAGACTTAGTATTGGCGTCCAGTCATTTATCGATGGTGATTTAGAAATGCTTGGACGAAGGCATAATTCCAACCAAGCAGTGATGTCAGTAG
Source organism: uncultured Rikenellaceae bacterium (assembly GCA_964481075.1). Lineage (GTDB taxonomy): Bacteria > Bacteroidota > Bacteroidia > Bacteroidales > Tenuifilaceae > MWFE01. The sequence continues at coordinate 14,485 of CAYZSD010000006.1, forward strand.
AACTTGCCGCTGAGGTAGGGTTTAGTAATATTAGTATTGATTTAATCTACGGCCTTCCATCGTCCAATTCAAATAAGTGGGAAGCTAATCTTCAAAAGGCTATTTTGTTACCAGTTAATCATTTGTCGTGTTACCATCTTATCTACGAGGATAATACCCCTTTGTTCAGGGATTATTCAAAGGGAATTGTTAGGGCTATTGATGAAGACGAAAGTGTTGAGCAGTTCAGAATACTTCAAAGCATTACAGAAAGGACTGGATTTTTGCATTACGAAATCTCCAACTTTGCAAAGGAAGGTTTTTTCTCAAAACATAATTCATCGTATTGGAAACAAGTTCCTTACCTAGGACTAGGACCATCCGCACATTCATATAATAGAAAAATCAGGGAGTGGAATCCAAGATCGATTGTCGAATGGTCAAAAGCAATCGATGAGGGAATTATTCGCATTGAAAAAGAGGTGCTTAGCGAACGAGACAAGCTGAATGAGTACATACTAACTTCTTTAAGAACCTCATGGGGTGTTTCAGTTGATGAGCTTGCTGTAAGATTTGGTAAGTCTGTTCTAGATGATTTTCAGATAACAGCAGAAAAGCATGTAAGTGCTGGGAGAATGCAATTCGAAGGAAAAGCATATAGGATAAACCCTCAGCATTTTTTTATATCCGATGGAATTATATCCGATTTTTTAAAAGTATAGGAACTAATATGTTTTTTCGAAAAAAAGCATTGGCGTTTCCTGTATTATCTATATATTGCTGGTTTTAATAAGGGCATAGAGAATCAATTGTTAGCCCTTTAATTTCAACTATTTTTTTAAGATTATAGTTGAGTAGTTTTCGATAGCTATGAGAAAAATTATCTGTAGAAATTACTGGCTGTTCCTCATTTTTGTTTTGTTGCTTCATTGGCCATCAGTCACATATTCAGACGATGAGAGGAAAATGCAGACCAACCTTGACAGTATAATTCTTGTCAAACCAATTGATGAGCTTTTACCCTGGTTAATTGAAGAAAGCCGAACAATTCTATACACCAATCCTGAGATTTCTCTTGAATACGCATCTAAAGCCCTTGAGATAGCGCAAGAGAAAAAAAATTCTAATGAGGCAATAGAGGCTGCAATTGCGGTTGCAAATGCATACATCAATTTAGGGTATTTTTCGCAAGCACATAATCACATACTAAATTCCATTGAACTGGCAAAAAGTATTAGCGATAAGTATTTATTGGCTACTGCCTGGCGGGTTTACGGTTTTTGGTTCGACATGCAAGGCGATATTAAGAGTGCCATTGAGCATTACCATAAGGCTCTTGCGCTATACGAAGAACTTGACCATAACGTTGGCAAAGCCGCCTGCTACAATAATATCGGAATAATGCTGTACGAGTTGGGCGACTACGAAGGTGCAATCAACTTCTATAACAAGTCAAAAGATTTATACTCAGGATCTAACAACCAACGAAATCTATCAAAATCATATTGTAATCTGGGAAATGTTTACGAGAAAATTGGGGATTACGATACTGCATTAAAATATCTACATGAGGCTTTAAGCATCGACGAAGAACTTGATGACAAACAAGGTAAAGCTGCAACGCTTCACAATATTGGTTTGGTTTATTATAGCAAGAAAGAATATGCGAAAGCCTTAGCAAATATTCGAAAATCGCTTGTACTATGTCAAGAACTCAATGATAACTATCGAATTATTACTCGGTATATCACTTTGAGCGAGATTTATAATACAATTGAGAAGTTTAACGAAGGGCTTTATTATGCCCAAAAGGCACTAGAACTTTCTAGGGAGTTTGGCACAACAGGACAACAACCCGACATTTACAAAGAGCTTATAAATTCTTATAGCGGATTAAAAAACTATAAAGAGGCCTTTGATGCTCAAAAGTTATACTATGCCATTAAAGACAGCCTGCTCGATATTCAAAAAACAAAGGAAATAGTTAAAATTCAAACTAGCTATGAAGTGAAACAGAGCCAACAAGAGCTTGAAAAGACTAAATCCCTGGCGGCCAAAGATCGAAAAGTAAGGAATGCTTCTGTTGTGGCTTTCATCTTGGCAATAATTCTTACCCTTCTTATATATCATGCCTATAGAAATAAGATTAGAACTAACAGGTTGATTTTTGAGAAGAACGTTGAGCTGGAACAGGCGAATGCTGAAATTCTCGCCCAGCACGATGAGCTAGAAAACCAAAGGGATAGGTTGGTTAACCAAAACGATAAGCTCGAAGAGGTTAATAACCATATTACCCAAAGTTTGATTTACGCTCAGAGTATTCAAGCTGCAATTCTTCCTTCGGAAAAAATATTGGCTCAAATTAGTTCCCAGTATTTTGTGGTGATGAAACCGTGTGAAGTGGTTAGTGGGGATTTTTTCTGGGCTACATGCTTTGATGAATACCAAGTTTTTTGTGTAGCCGATTGTACTGGTCATGGTGTACCCGGTGCGTTTATGAGTGTTTTGGGTATAACCCAACTCAACGATATTGTAGCAAGACACAGGATTACCAACCCAACCGATATCCTAAACTACCTTAGGCAGGGTGTAATTGAGGCACTTAGCCAAAACAACCCAGACCAACTTCATAAAGATGGGATGGATATTGCTCTCTGTGTGTATAATAGTAAAACCCGAGAGTTAGGCTTCTCGGGGGCAGGGCTACCCCTTTGGTTGGTTACCAAAACACCAGAGTTGTTAGGCACACCAAAATCTGTTGAACCTTTCTCTCAGGATGGTAATTATTTGCTTGAAATAAAGGGTGATATAATGCCCGTAGGTTTTTCTCCTCGCATGAAACCTTTTGCAAATCATAAAGTTATCCTTAATGCTAGTAGTGTGTCAGTTTATCTTTCAACCGATGGCTTTGCCGATCAGATTGGTGGGAGTGAGAGGACAAAATTTGGAAACACCAGGCTAAAAAAACTAATCCTCGATAGTGTTAACTCAAATTTTTCAGCTCAAAAGAGTATGTTAGAGACAACATATAATGATTGGAAGGGTAGTAACTTTCAGGTAGATGATGTGTCTATCTTAGGTATAAGACTTTAAGTGTTTAAAACGATAATGCAATGCAACCGGTAAAACGAGGTATTTTTTTTCTAATTTTTTTTTTGTGGCTGTTCGCATCTTCAAAGCTTTCGCTCGGAAATAGTGGTGATACAATTAGGTGCAATCAGTATCTTGAGATGGCTAGGAATAGTTTGAATAATCCTGAAGTTGCCACATTATATATCGACTCGTGCATTGCAATTGCAAAAGGATCAGGGAATAATATTTTCTTGGCTCGAGCATACCTGTTGTTGGGAAATATACTTATCAGAAATGATGAGTACCCAACGGCACTAAAACACCTGCTTGAAGGTCTTAATTTGGCTGTAAATCAAAACGATGTATTACTTACAAGTAAATTGTATAATAGCATAGGCTTAGCATACTACTTTCAAAACCCAGAGTATTTCTCACAAGCAATTGAATACCACAAGAAAGCGATTGAGATTCAGAGTAGGTTGAACGATTCTATTAGTTTGGATAGAAGCTATGTGTTTCTTGGAAACATTTACGGTGATCCAATTTCTTCTACAACTTACAACCCCGATGAAGCATTAAACTATTACTTAAAGGCACTTGCCATTCAAGAAAAGCTTGGTGATAAGGATAGGCTTGGTAGGATTCTAGGACATATAGGGTTTATTTACATATCTCAAGGTAAACTCGATGAAGCCCATGAAATTCTAACCCGATCACTTAGTATATTCGAAGAACTTGCTGATAGGAAGGGCTTAATGGTTACTTACTACCGTCTAGGAGCCCTTAAGCGTCAGTTGGGAAGATATCAGGAATCGGCTGACTTTCTAGTCCGTGTTATTGAAATGGCCAACGAATTCAACGATAAGGATCTTGCAAATAACGCACACGAATCGCTTTCGAATACATACACTAGAATGGGAAATTATAAGAAGGCCTTACACCATTACAGACAATCGGTTGAGATTAAATTTGAACTACATAGTATTGAACGCCTGAATAGTATAACCGAATTTGAGAAAAAGTATGAAACTGCTCAGAAAGAAAAGGAGATTGAAATTCTAAAACGGGAGTCTGAGCTAACTGAAATTCGCATGAAGAAGCAACAGACAGTAACGTTCTCTATCATAGGTGGTTCTTTGTTGTTAATTCTTGTAATAGTCCTACTATACAGATCCAATGCCTTGAAAAACAGGGCAAATACTATTCTGCTACAGAAGAACGCTGAGATATCGTTACAAAAAGAGGAAATTGAAGCCCAACGAGATGAAATTGAGGGCCAACGTGATTTGGTTGTTAAACAACGCGATGCTATTGAAAAGGTTAATAATCAGACTATTGAAAGCCTTCGTTACGCTCAAAGTATTCAGGCGGCATTGCTTCCTTCTGAAAAAGTTCTTCAGCAAATAAGCCGAGATTATTTCGTGCTAATGAAGCCTTGCGAACTGGTGAGCGGCGATTTCTTTTGGGCAACAACTTTCGATGAGTTTCAAGTTTTTTGCGTAACCGACTGCACTGGACATGGAGTACCCGGGGCTTTTATGAGTATTCTGGGAATAACTTCATTAAATGATATAGTAGCAAAACACCGTATAACCCGACCTTCCGAAATACTTGGGCATCTTAGGCAGAGCGTTGTTGAAGCGTTGAGTCAGAATGACTCCAGTGAGACACATAAGGATGGAATGGACATAGCCCTTTGTGTCTTCAACATAAAAACCCGAGAATTGCAGTTTGCAGGCGCAGGCATCCCTTTGTGGTTAGTTTTCGAAAAAAATACTATTAATGTAGAAGAATACTACGAGAAGATTGATAGAGAAGATTTTGTGTTTTGTGAGGTGAAAGGCGACATCATGCCTGTTGGTCGTTCGCCAAGAATGAAACCTTTTAGCAATCATACCTTTGCGCTGAAAAATAGTAGCCTATCCCTTTATATAGCTACCGATGGTTTTGCCGATCAGGTTGGCCAGGGCGGTAAGTATGGTAACCAGCGTTTGAAGTCGTTTATTCTTAGAAATACAACGAAATCTTTTGATTATCAAAAAAATCTCCTTTCTGAAGAGTTTGAGAATTGGATGGAAGAAAAATATCAGATTGATGATTACACAATTTTGGGAATTAAAATTTAAATTGCTTTCTTTATAGTGTGCAAAATACTGATTAGTAAACAAGAAGATAACCGTCAAACCTTCTGAATTGTGCAATCGAAGCTATCAATTTTTGATTTTAGGTGCAAACCAATTGCAAAAAAACGGATTGGCTTTTTGTTGCTTACTTTCATTTTTGTAACCATCCTCATTAATAATGCACTATCACAGTTAAACCCTTATGTTGATAGCCTAAACCATGTCTTAAAACAAGCTAACCACGATACAATCCGAATCAAGACACTGCTCGATCTGGGTGATTTTTATGAAGTTACTCTTCCAGAAAAGGCAATAGAATACTTCGAACAAGCCTTAACTATTGCCGAACAAAATGCTGATAACGGGAGACGGTTTAAGGAACTAGCTGTTGTTTGTACAAGATATATTGGTACAGTGCATTACAATCAAAGTGCTTTCGATAAGGCTATGGGTTACTTTCTTCGTTCGCTCAGTTTGAGCGAGGAGCTAAGCATGAAATCGGCCATCTCAGCTGCACTAAACAACATTGGAAGAATTCACGAGTCTTTAAGAAATTTTGACCAGGCCATAAGCTATTTCAACCAATCCATCAAGGTCTCTCAGGAGATAAACGAGGATCTTGGTGTGGCACGTGGTTACAATAATCTTGGAGCAACCTACTCACAATCAGGTGAAATACACCTCTCGATAACGTACTTTGAAAAGGCTGCCAAGCTATTTGATAAGCTAGGGCTTAAACGTTATATGGCTACAACCTATAATAACATTGGAATATATTACTTAGGGCTCATTCATTCAAAAGAGGACTCCGATTCAACAGAAAGCTATTACTTTAGAGCTGCTAGTTTTTTTGAAAAAGCCGCCCCTGTTTACAGGGAAATGGAAGAACTTTACGATCTTTCTCTATGCCTTGCGAACATGGCACAGGTTTACGACCAGATAAATACCCTTTTGCACGATATGCATCCGAAAAAGGAATGGTACAGAAAGTCTGCCATTGAAACAGGTACGGAAGCTATTGATGTGGCACGTAGGATAAAAAACTTTAGGGCTATCTACTATTCAGCACATGCCTTAAGAGAGCTGAATAAAAGACACAAGGATTACAAGGAAGCATTACGCTACGCTGAAATCATTATCGATAACAATGATAGCATATTCAAACAAGAGAAACTCCGAAATACGGCTGAACTTGAGGCTAGATATAAAACCCAGAAAAAGGAGCAGGAGCTTGAGAACCAAATGTTGGTTGCCAGTCGCCAACGCCTACTTCGAAACACTTTGGTAGTTGGGTTGGTACTAACTATTCTGCTAGCAGCATCGCTTTATCGGGGATACCTTACCAACCGAAAGGCCAACGATTTAATTAGCAAGCAGAATCATACCCTCGAACAGGCAAATGCCGAAATTATGGCTCAAAGGGATGAGGTACAAAAGCAAAGGGATATGCTTATTAGCCAAAATGAGATTTTAGAGCAAGCCAAATCGCATATAACCAACAGCTTATTGTATGCCCAAAGTATTCAGGCAGCAATTCTTCCTTCGGAAAAGGTTCTAGAGAGCATAAGTTCAGACTATTTTGTTCTGGTAAAGCCCTGTGAACTAGTGAGTGGCGACTTTTTCTGGGCTACTCACTTCAATCATTATCAAGTTTTTTGTGTGGCCGATTGTACTGGTCATGGTGTGCCTGGGGCATTTATGAGTATTTTGGGTATTACAGCACTAAATGAGATTATTGGGAAGCATAAGGTTGTAAAACCTAGTGAGGTACTAAACCAGCTTCGAGCCAGCGTTGTTGAAGCCCTAAGCCAGAATGCACCAATGAATCGTCATAAAGATGGCATTGATATTGCTCTTTGTCTCTTTGATACAAATACAAGAGAGTTGCAATTTGCTGGGGCAGGGCTTCACCTTTGGATAGTATTCAAAAAGCAAGAAATGTGTAATGAGGAGAACAACCGAACGAGAGTAATAGAAAAGAACGGTTATTCACTTTGCGAAGTAAAAGGTGATACCATCCCCGTTGGCTACTCACATCGTTGTGAACCCTTCAAAAATAATGTTATCCAACTAAATAGCACTTCGGTTAGTATTTACCTTGCCACCGATGGATATGCTGATCAGTTTGGAGGTGAAAATTACTATAAATATACCTCCAGAAAGTTACGTTCTCTAATACTAGAAAACTGTCATCTTCCGATGGAACTGCAAAAAAATATTTTACTAGATGAGCATAATCGCTGGAAGGCCAATTACGACCAAATTGATGATATAACAATCTTAGGGATAAAGGTATAGGTGTTTCTATACAATAAATTATTGATAATACTTTTATTAGTAACCTAATCAAAACCTGATTATTATGTCAATTCATCGATTATTTGTATTCTTTTCCCTAATTATTAATCTCTTAGGTTACTCATTTGCAGCTTCTACTGATAGCCTTTACCATCTTCTTGAGAAGACTAAGGACTATGAATCTAAGATTAAACTACATAAGCAGTTGGCTCAGGAGTTTTGGACAGCGAATCACGATTCTTGCAACTATCACCTTGATAAAGCTCAATATTATGCTTTGAAGGAGAAACTGACAGAAGAGGCGAAGGCAATTTCCTTTATTAGAGGGATTTTTTTAATTGAAACAGGTCAGTTTGATAAGGCACTTGAAGTATTTCATTGGTTACTCGACCAAACAACCGACGAAACAGATCCTTCGGTAATGGCAAGAATTCTCGGGAATATTGGGAACTGTTATAACCATAAAAATTACGTTTCAAAAGCAATAGAATACTACGAAAGAGCCATCACCTATTTTGAGGAACTCGATAGCAAGCAAGGCTTGGCAACTGCCTACAGCATGATAGCCAATCTTTTTTACCAAAACTCAAACTATCGGGAAGCTATTCAATATTTTTTTAAAGGCATTGATTATTTTAAGCAAGCTGAAAACGGTCAAGGTATTGCAATCAATACCATGAATATTGGTGTTTGCTACAAAGAGTTGAACTACCCCGATTCTTCAATTATTTACTATAAAAACGCTCTTTCAAGATTCGAAGAGATTGGCAATATGCCCTTTTATCAGGCACAGTGCTTAGCCAACATTGGTAATTACTACTACTACTTTGCTGAAAAAAAGAGTTTATTGGAGGCTGAAAAGTATTTACTGAAAGCAGAGGCAATTTTTAATCAAATGCATAATCCACTTTCAATAATTCAGATAAACCATGATATTGCTAGTCTTCAGCTTGAAGCAGGAAAGTTTGATGGAGTTCTGAAAAGAATTGATTTTAGCTTAGATCTGTCAAGGAGAAATCGATTCGACAATCTTATCCTTCATAGCTATCACATGAAATGGAAATATTATGATAAGATAAATGACTGTAATAATGCACATAAATGGCTTCGGGAATACATTAAACTAAAGGATTCAATTGACCTTTCAGAGAGGAAGCAAAATATCGACTTTATTCTTGCTCAGTTCGATACAGAGCGAAAAGAAAAGGAAATTGAATTACTCAAGCAATCTGAAATAATCAATCGCTTAGAATTAAAACGGAAAACCCAAGCCCAGTATATCACCCTAATCGGGTTACTGGGTGCGCTTGCGTTTGTTGCTTTTCTTTATATAAACAGCAGTAAGCGTAAGCGGATTAACCAATTGCTTTCAACACAAAACCAGGAGATTAACCAGCAAAAAGAGGAAATTATTGCATAGCGTGATGAGATTGAAAGGCATAGAGATGTTGTGCAGGAGCAGAACGTAAAGCTTGAGAAATTTCGTCAACACACCACCGAAAGTCTTCGCTATGCACAAAGCATTCAGGCCGCAATTTTACCCTCTGAGAAAGTAATTCATAGCATCAGCGAAGAGCATTTTGTGTTAATGAAACCATGCGAATTTGTGAGTGGAGATTTCTTTTGGGCTACAACGTTCAACGAGTTTCAAATTTTTTGTGTAGCCGATTGTACCGGGCATGGGGTGCCTGGTGCATTCATGAGCATTCTTGGAATCACTGCTCTTAACGATATTGTTATAAAACACAGGATATCCAAACCATCCGATATCCTCGGTTACCTTCGTCAGAGTGTAATAGAAACCCTAAGCCAGAACGATGCCGAACAGCTACATAAGGATGGAATGGATATTGCGCTTTGCACTTTCAATAGTAAAACCCGTGAGTTACAATTTGCAGGCGCAGGAATACCGATGTGGGTTGTAACAAATAATCCAGAGTGCAAATTGCTTTTCGAGGCGAAAAGTGAGAAAGTAGAATATCAGAATTTGAATCTTTTCGAAGTAAAGGGTGATCCCATGCCAGTAGGGCTTTCGCCACGAATAAAGCCTTTCACTAATAGTGTTTATGCGCTGAATAATAATTCAGTAGCAATCTATCTCCTTACGGATGGCTATACTGATCAATTTGATGAAACAAGGCAAGCCAAGTACGGAAACCAAAAGCTTAAAAAGCAAATTATTGAAATAAACCACTTAGCTTTTACCGAGCAAAAAGTGCATCTTGAAAAAGAATTTGATGTTTGGAAGGGTTCTGGCTATCAACTTGATGATGTTGCAATACTAGGAATAAAAATTTAGAACCATTGCAAAATAAAACTTACATTTGATGACTAATTAAATATTTTTTTGGAAGGTATGATGAAGAGGGGTTGGGTTTTAATTAGCTTTGCAGCTATATTACAGTCATTTTGCCTATGTTTTTGCTGTTTTATTTCGTCCTTTGCCCAAGACACCGTTGGTTCATTAAAGAATTCAATTAATCCATGTGACTCGGCCTATGTGGTTGAACTTAAGCTGCTATGCTGGGAGAATAGAAATAAAGATGTTGCTGTAGCATTACATTTCGGGAATTTGGCTCTTGGATTGGCTCAGAAATGTAAAATGCCCTACGAAGAAGCCGATATCCTTACCCGAATAGGTATTGTTAAGCGAAACCAAAGCAGATTTTCTGAGGCTCTTGAGTATTACATCAAGGCTCTCGAAATCTCAAAGAAACATGGTTTTTTAAAGCTTCAAGGGTATTGCTATAATAACATTGCCGATATATACAATAGGTTGGGTTTATACGATAAAGCCCTAGAGTATGCGAAGGTTGGACTTGAAACTCTCTGTCAGGTAGATGAGAAGAATGCCCTCGGTTACGTTTTCAACATAAAGGGTTTGATATACAAAAACATGGGCATACTCGACTCTGCTTACTCAGTGTTCTCAAAATCCTTAGCTATACGAAAAGAGATAAACTTCCAAGAGGGAGTTGCAACATCCTTTTTGAATATTGGAAGCATTTATTTTCTTAAGGAAGAATACGACAGTAGTATTTACTACTACCAAAAAGCGGTTGAAATTTACAGTTTGAAAAATGATCAATTTGGTTTGGCCAACGCATTTAGGCATTTAGGCTCATACTTCTTAATACAAAAAGATTATCTTGGAGCAATCAACTATTTTGAACAATCCCTCGAATTCAATAAAGGTTTCGGTAACATAGAACTTCAGATGGAAGCCGCCGAAGGACTAAGAGACTCTTACTATGCCCTTGGTCGGATAAGTAAAGCATACAACTTCCAGAAGCTTACCTCAAAACTAAAGGATAGTATTAATACAACCATTTTTATTGAACGTATAACCCATCTTACCGAAAACTTTAAATATGAACTTAGAAGAAAGGAGGAGGAACAAATACAAAAGGAGAATGAGACTTTGCTTTCAAACAGGATACGTAACCAGCAGATTCTTATAAGATTCTACATTTCAATCATTTTTCTGGTTATAATGCTTGCTGTTATCGGAGTCTACCTATATTATTTAAAAAATAGAAGTTATCTGCTTCTTAACAGGCAAAAGCGAGAAATCGAAGAGTTGAACTCAACAAAAGATAAACTATTTTCACTCATTGGGCACGACCTTAAGAACCCTATCCATTCAATTATGGGGATATCGGAATTGCTTCGTGATCATTTCGAGACCTTTGACAAGAAACAAATGCTAGAATTAGTTTCATCAGTTTACGATGCTGGTAGAGCTACTCATGAAATTCTTGAGAACCTTCTTTCTTGGGCAAGAGCTCAAACCGATAAAATTCAGCTAAACATTGAAGAATTGTCTATAGATAAGCTGATAGATCATGTTGTTTCAGGTGTCAGACCTGGCGCGAATAGAAAAGAGATACAGATATTCTGGCATTTAGATGCTGATTTTGTTGTTGAAGCTGATGCAAACATTGTGTCAACTACTCTAAGAAATCTTCTTTCTAATGCTGTAAAATACTCGAGAAGAAACAGTCAGATTGTAATTTCTGTTACCGACAGGAACAGCTTTTTAGAAATATCTGTTAAAGATGAGGGGGTTGGAATGTCTCCAGAAGTGAAAGAAAAATTATTCTCATCAATTAACATCAATCCAGGTTATGGCACCGAGAACGAAAAAGGTACAGGCTTGGGTTTGAGTATTTCAAAAGGGTTCATTACCAAGTTGGGAGGTGATATTTGGTTTGAAAGTGAACAAGACGTTGGAAGTACCTTCCATTTCTCAATACCAAAAAGATTTACTAAATGAAAGTAAGGTGTGTTCTACTTTAACTCCAAAACAAAGCAATCGTTGTAAATCTTTGCTACTTCGCTTTTGAACTTATCTGCTTCAGCACGAGTGCTGAATTCACCAACCATAAGTCGGTAAACCTTCTCGTTGTTTATGGTTGCAACCTGAACCCTAACCTCTTTTTTCAGAGCGCCTTTTAGGTCATCGGCAATACGAAGAAGATTCACCAGCTCCTTGTAGCTTCCAATTTGAACAGTAAATCCTCCGGGCTTCTGTTTAGTTACCTTAATCTCATAAAGCTCGTAGTCGGAACTTATAGGTGTTGTAAATGAGGGAGTCTCGATGGGAATAGATTTTTCGGGTTCAATCTTTGGTGGTGTCGATTCAGGCTTAGCCTCCACTACAGGAGTTTGCTGTGGAATTGGCTTTTCTTCAGCTATCGGTTGTTTCTCCTCAATTTTTGGGGTTACAGCTATTGGCTGTGTTAGGCTTGTATCGTCACTAACAACCTCAATTCTAACATCGGCTAAACCTTGCTCAATGAACCCTAACTTTTCTGCAGCAGAGCGGCTGAGGTCGATGATTCTATTGGGCACAAAGGGCCCTCTGTCGTTAACCCTTACAACAATGGAGAGGTTGTTGGCAAGGTTGGTTACCCTTAAAATTGTACCGAAGGGGAGCGAGAGATGAGCACAGGTACTTTTATTATGGCTATACCTTTCGCCTGATGCTGTTACTCTCCCCTCAAACTTATCGGCATAAAAAGCCGCTTTCCCTTCCTGAACGTATCCTCCTTGCGAGAACACGCTAAGGGTAAACAAGCAAAAAGTTTGTAGTAGTATTATTTTTCGCATTTTTTCGATAGTTTATATTGTATTAAACATTATATATCGTTGAAAGTTAATTTATTGCCATTATTGGAGAGCTTTGTGAGATTCACGAAATAGCTTAATGAAGCTCCCAGCATCCTGGCAGGCGATTGTGTTGGATTACCCTTAAAATTATGCTTGTAGATATCGCCAAAACCTAAGGTAAACCGTGCATCTAACTGCAAAACTCCAAAACGAGTTTCAAACCCAAAACCCAAACCCCCAGCTAATCCATAATCGAAACGATTATCCTTAAGGATATTGAAATCGTATTCTTCCTTAATAAAAAAGCCGTATGTGTTGTTACCCTGATAGGTGGAAATGAGGTATGAGCTATAACACCCAACGTTTAGATGAATAAAAAAGCCTTTGTTCTCAATCCTCACCTGCATGAAGATAGGAATTTCAAGGTAATTGTTTATCCTTTTGTATTCCGAGGTGTCGGTTAGTGGAAGTACATAGCCACGCTGCGAAAAGTTTGCTTCACCATGAAAACCAACATATTGTAAATCGTAATACTTAACACCTAATCCGTAGTCAATCTCTTGGTCTAAAAGTGGCAGTTGTTTAAGAGTAGGGCTAAAAGTAACCCACGATACGCTTTTACCTCCGTGTACCCCCAAATAGAGTTGACCAAGGCAAACCATTTGGTTAAGAAAGAAAAGAAGAAGTAATAACCTTGATTTCAAGAATATTAATGTTTATTTTTGATTTAGGTTGAAGCTTATATCATACTCCCAGTTTGCTCTAATATTGAGAACCGTGGGTTCACCCTTCTCGGTGTACATAATCACTCTTTCAGGTTGAATGCCCTTAAGGTACTTCCCTGTATCCCATTTGCCATTCTTGTTCTCATCAATTATAAACCTAACGGTGTACTTACCGGGCTTAACGTAGTTGAACTTAACGATGCCATCTTTGCTTGCGATTTTCTTGTCAACAAGAGCTTTTCTTTCTGTAAGTAGTTCAACAATAACATCAGGTGTAACACTTGTCAGATTTAGATTAATAACCCCAAAGAAATCGGGATTTATCCCGTTGAAAGTTGTTACAAGGGTATCGTTTCTTAGGCTATCGAGGTCAATAAATGCACCTGGGAGAGCGGTAAAACGATATCTGGCGTTATACTGCCATTCCTTTTTTACCTCGTAAAGCCTTGGATTTAAAGTGTCTAGTGTAAAGTTAACATCAGCAACTGGAATGCTATCAGTAATATTAGTTATACTAATTAGTTCAGGGTTTATTTCACGTAATGGAAGATCGAATATGAGTTTGAAGGATTCGTGTGGTAAAATGTTGCCATTATTCAATGGAGAAAAACGTGCAGAAATGGTTTTCTCAACCTCCTCCTCATCGGAGTCTCGCCTTCTTAACCATGAGGTTTGTTTCTCCTTTTCGAAGTAGAAAAGCCTAAGTGTATCAATCGATTCAACAAGATTTAGGAGTGAGTCGGTCTTGAGGTAACGCATTTCTACCTGAAGTGAATCAATGAAATTAACATAATCGTCGGAGATCCAGAAAACTAGCGAGTCACCAGTCTGATTTTTCTCTCGTATAAACCAATCATTTGGTGGAGGTAAAGAAGTATTAATGGGCATAATTGAAATTTCTCCCTCTGGCTTTCTGGTGAAGCCGAGTTGGATTTTTCTTCGACTTTTTCTTGAGAAATCGGTAAGATTTACTGCTAGGTTTTCTTCAGCGAATAGCCTGAGAACAATAACGTTATCTTTAAATGAAACAGTAGAATCGGTTGGCCAATAGAGCATATTGCTAAGGATTGTATCAGGATGGAATGCAATTTCTTCGCTAACCTGATCGAAAAGGTAATTGGAGTTGCCATCCTTCAGGGCAAATAGCTTGTAATCGCCTTCTTTAATGTTGCTTAGAGTAAAGTTCCCTTGTCTATTGGTTTTTGTTACATATAATGGTCTATCTTTAATGGGAACAGAGTCGCGTATGTCGGAATAAAGCATCACAAGAATTCCATTTTGAGGTTCGAGTTTGAATGCATCAATGATTCTTCCATGAAATTTTAATGAATCAATTACATCACCTGTTGAGAAGGCAAACTCGAAGTTAGGAATTGGATTTCCCTCGTTGAGATCGGAAATTGCGTCAGAAAAGTAAATGGTATATGTGGTATTCTCGTTAAGCGGCTCAAAAAAAGTGAGCTCAAGACTCTTTCCCTTCACCTTGAAGCTTGGAAGTTGCTCTTGGGGGGGAGAAAGAACCAACTTTTGGTTGATCTCCTTAAGCTGAAAATACTCATCAAAGGTTAGTACAATTTTCTTCTTGTAGAAATTTGTGGAGTTGATAGGAGGTATGCTCCTTATCATCTTTGGTGCAATAGTGTCCTTCAAACCACCAGTAGGAGGTACAATTATTGCGCACCTGGGAATTACCAGAATTATTACAACCAGCAGCAGAATATAATAGAAAAACCACCTCAAGATTACAAAGTATCAAGTTATGCAGCAAAATTACAAATCTTTGCGAGACTTTTCGAGTCAATTGTTTTTTTCAATTTTTTTGGCTTAAATAATTATCCAGTTTTTGTGCTAAAACGTGATATTATTTCATAACTTCACACGATTAAATCAATAGCTTATGGTACTGTTAAGTATTAATGAATGGTGGGAAGGTCTTTCCACTTTTGCAATGATTTACTGGATAATAACCCTCCCTGCATCCCTTGTGTTTGTTCTTCAACTTATTTTGACATTCGTTGGTGCAGATGCCGATCACGATGGGCTTGATGCGATTGGCGATGCCGATTTAAGTGTTGAGTCTGATGCTGGAATAGGCTTTCAGTTTATTAGCATAAAGAATTTCGTCGCTTTTTTTACTGTTTTTGGTTGGTCTGGATTGGCCTGTATTTACGGTGAACTGCCAGTATTTACAACATTACTAGTTTCAACCGCATCGGGATTACTCATGATGGTTTTAATGGCTTCAATTTACTACTTTATGGGTAAGCTCACTGAGTCGGGAACGCTTACAATGGACAAAGCCATTGGGAAAACCGCATCAGTTTACCTGTTCATCCCTCCTCGCAGGAAGGCACTAGGAAAAGTTCAAATTCAACTTCAAGGCTATCGAACTCTCGATGCCATGACCGATGAGGAAGAGCAGATTCCAACAGGTTCTATTGTTCAGGTTGTTGGCGTTATTAATAATGATATTCTACTTGTTAAGAAATTGTAGAGTACACTATACCTATTACTTTTACAACATTTCATTACTTTAACCTTGTTCACTTTAACCTTGTAATACTATACTGATATGGGCGAATACATCCTTTTAGGCATAATGGCCGTTGTAATCTTCACGTTTATCCTCATTGTTTCCCTGGTGAAACGATACAAAAGATGCCCTTCCGACAGGGTTCTGGTTGTATTTGGAAAAGTAGGGAAAGGCACTTCCGATGAGGCACGATCAGCAAAGTGTATCCATGGTGGTGCGGCTTTCATTTGGCCAATCATTCAAGATTATGCTTTTCTTAACCTCACACCAATCTCAATCGAGATTAACCTTACAAATGCTCTGAGCCAGCAGAATATTCGTGTTGATGTTCCTTCACGTTTCACCGTTGGTATATCTACCGAGCCTGGCATTATGGACAATGCTGCAGAACGTTTACTTGGATTAGCACAGGACGATATAAGCAATCTGGCAAAGGACATTATTTTTGGTCAGCTTCGTTTGGTTGTTGCTACCATGGAGATAGAAGAGATTAACAATAACCGTGACAAATTTCTTGCTGCCGTTTCGGCAAACGTTGAGGCTGAGCTGAAAAAGATAGGCTTGAAGCTTATTAACGTAAACGTTACCGACATAAACGATGAGTCGGGTTACATAGAGGCCCTTGGAAAAGAGGCTGCTGCAAAAGCTATTAACGATGCAAAGAAGAGTGTTGCAGAAAAGAATCGCGACGGTTCCATAGGTGAGGCAAATGCTCTTCGCGATCAACGCGTTCAGGTTTCTCAAGCCGATGCAACAGCGGTGGAGGGCGAGAACCAGGCAAAGATAACCATTGCCAACTCCAATGCAACCCGTAGGGAGAATGAAGCAGAAGCAGAGAGAAAGGCTGTTGCTGCCGAAAAGGTTAGCCATGCTAAGGCAATGGAAGAAGCCTATGCTGCTGAGATGAAAGCAGAAACTGCACGTGCCGAAAGGGAAATGGCAACTCAAAAGGCTGATATTGTGGTGCCAGCGCAAATCAACAAGGAAAAAATAGAGATTGATGCCGAAGCCCTCGCCGAAAGAACGAGAAGGGAGGCTCGTGGTGAAGCTGATGCTATCTTCATGAAGATGGAAGCCGAAGCAAAGGGTATCCTTGAAATTCTTACTAAGCAAGCCGAGGGTTTTGAGCAGCTTAGCAAAGCCGCTGGTAATTCCCGCGATGCGGTCATGATGATGATTGCAGATAAATTACCCGAACTCGTAAAAACTCAGGTTGAGGCAATTAAGAACCTTAAAATTGATAAGGTAACCGTTTGGGATAGCATGTCGGCAGGCAAGGACGGCAAAAGTCCTTCAACAGCAAATTTCCTTTCAGGAATGCTAGGTGCAATCCCACCTTTCGAGGAACTTTTTAAGATGGCTGGAATGGAATTGCCAAATTACCTCAAAGGGAATAGAATAGAAAAAGAAAAACCTGACGGGAAAGTAGAGAACAATATTGAGGATGTTGAACCAATCAAGTAATTCAGGGTTTTCATTTTTTGCAGCAGCTCTTAAACCTTGGAACAGACGCATCATTTTTTAAGGGAAGGTATAGTAGTTCAAAGTAAGGTTCTGCAGTATCGCAAACTTTGAATCCTTGCATTGAAAAGAACTTCTTGTCAGAGAGAAAGGGTTGCTTTTTTGCTTCATAGCCCTCAACGCATTTCGTATCGGCAAAACCGCAACAGATATGCTCGGTGGCAATGTTTTGTTTGGTTAGTGTGATGATCTTTGGTGTTTGCATATTGAACACAGTCCCGAAGTATCGGGAACGCAGATTAGACGGATTTTAGCAGATTTATTCTATTCTAAACCTCAATACAGTTTTCAATTTTTCAACTGCCACCTTACGAAAATCGGACATGTAAATCTCGCGGTGAGTTTTGCATAACCGTTTGTAACCCTGTTCGGTGGCAAACTTTTCCATTTGCCTGAAGCTTTCGGGTTCGCTATCGTAGCTGCCGATATGGAGCATCTGAATGCACTTGCCGTCCTCAATCTCCTCAAACTTCGCTTTATTTAGGAGTTGATGGGGTTTCTTCGTTTTCACCCTTTCAATGGTTTCTAAAGCGTACTCTCTGGTTACGAAATTGGGTTGGCGGATCATCAGGTTGAATTTTAGATTATCCTTATCGAGCGGCGCACCTTCGACCCACTTCGAATGGTCGGCAATATCCCAAACACCTTCCAGGGGGAAAACGGTGTATTCGTAAAACCCTTCCGGTGCAAGGTTCTGGTTTGGGCTCATGCGGATGGCGTAAGCCAAAGAGTAAAGTACTCCAATGTATTCACCAAAAGAGGGATCATTTGGATTGCCCTGCCCCTCGATGGTGAAGAACTTGAATTTTGGTACTTCAGTTACCTCGGGCTTTGCCTTTGGTAGGTAGAATCGTTTGTCGTTCTTTTTCCAGTCGAGTTTCATTTTTATAGTTTTTTGAGGTAGTCCACAGGTGCGACAACACTTCGACCCCGAGGCATCGGGGCCCAGTGTCCAGTCGCACCCAGACTGATTAAAGGTTTACAACGGTTTTACCGGCACACAGATATCTACCGTAAACTTCCCGTTTTTCGGTTCTTCGGGATACATCTCGAAGCAGGGCTTGTCGTCGGGTTGGTGGCCGCTGTTGGGGAACCATACTCCATAGAGCCACTGCCACGCCTCGCCAAACTGAGTAGCATCGACCACAAAACGAGCTACAACATACTTTGCAGCCTCAAGTTCCATTTTACCCACCTCACCATCAACCTTGGTGGAAGGAGAAACAGTAATACAAACGCTCATACGTAGCTTATCCTCAACGGTAACGTTGGGATCATCGTGGTAAATGATTAGCGATTTAAAATCGGGACCACCGATAAGGTTTCGTGGGCCAGCCCAAGCAAAGAGTTTGTTCCATAGCCTTTCGAACAGCTTCTCGTCGCCCTTGTAGGGACCAATGTGGCGGATGTACGCCACCGTCATTTTTGGGAGATCCTTAATCTCCACGCTTTTGTTTAGTTCCATATTCGCTTTCCATTTAATGGTTTTAGTTTCGAAACAAAAGTACGTGGATGGTCTCTCGTAGGGTTGCTTCCTGTTGCTATCAGCTTGACTTAAATTGCTATCATTATTTTTCTTCTGTCGGTATTGACTTGCCGAAATACCATGGAAGTTTTTGAAGTTGCGTGAAAAGATGGAAATATCAGTGAAGCCACACTTAAAAGCGATTTCGGTAACACTTTCGTTGGCAAGCGAAAGGAGCAACGTGGCAGCACGCTCAATCCTAACCCGAGTAATGAATTGAAAGGGCGTTTCGCCAACTACGCCATAAAAAATTCGGTTGAAATGGTACTTCGAGAAGTTGGCTACCTCTGCAAGTTCTTGTAGGGTGAACTGGTTACCTAAATTTGATTCGATGTAATCGAATGCCCTGTTTATCCGGGCAATGTACTCGTTTTGGGTGTTGTTTGGCATTGGAACGCAGATTATGCTGATTTTCGCAGATTTCTTTTAATAAGACTTCCTTTTTACTTACACAAAAATAGGGTTTTGTTTTACAAACCAACATCTATTCCATACCATTTCATCACCCTCAACGCTCTCAGCGTATTCCAGCGGCTGGGTTTGCCGGTTTGTTCCATATCGAAGTGAGTTTGGCCAGGATGTTTGGCCTGTATGGGCCAGGTGCCGTTGGGGCTTCGTTTATGGATTAAGACATCAATTGCTTCGGTCATTCGGGGGTCGAAAAGCGTTTTTGCATCGACAAAATAATTCAGTGCCCTTAAAGTGTCGTAACGCCAGCGTGAGGGGTATGATAACATCAGAAATCTTTTGTCAATAATTTCGCCTGTTCTATGCGATTTGAATAGTCTGTGTCCCAAGATAAACTCCTCCGATTCAAGCTGCACTTTCTTCAGTTCATCTAGTCGATACTTGTAACCTCCTTTTTTATATTCCACAATTCCTTCCAGAACTGAAATTGTTGTATGCAACGAGCTATGCTTTGCTCCACCCTGATTCGAGAAGCAGTTAAAACCCCCATCGGCCATCTGCTGCGAAATGAGAAAATCGACGATTGATATGAGATCGCTTTCTTTGGTTTCGAAATAGCAGGCATAATTGAGGAACATCCCGTTAACGCATACATCGCTGTTTGGAATGGTAATTGCAGGATTTATGCCACCATCAGCAGATTTTCGGGTTTTAATTATCAGGTTGATGGTTTCTTTTATCTCCCAAATATCCTTGGGAATAGATAAGTTTTTAAGGTCGAGTAGGGTGTAATGGCTCGATATCCACTTGGGCTGGTAGAAGCTTCTTCCCCAATGACCGTTGGCTTGACGATTTGCTAAAAACTTAGCTCCCCATCCTTCATGTCTAATTCTTTCTTGAAGTTCAGGCTGTTCAACACCAAGCAAATGGTGATAGGTTTGGTATTGAATGGATACATCTCCAGTAAGAAGCCAATCGATGATTGAACTTTCGGACATAATTATTGGATAAATATTATCCCTTATAATCGTTTATCTGCTCTGAAAGTAAAGGTTAATATAGTGATTCAATTCTAATTCAACATCTTCCTTAACTTCTTGTTGCCCAAACCTGTCTGCTACAGCAACCAGTTCTTGAAGTATCTGAAGGTTAAGCTCTTTGTCGTACGAAACAAGTTGTGAAAACCTACTTTCGAGGCTATAGTAGTATGTAAGGTTTTCAATTGTAGATTCGGCATATCTCTTGAAAAGAGTGTTTGCCTTCTCGGTTTCGTTGGCTTTGTAGTAATTCTCGATATGTCCAATTACGAAGAAATCGTAGGGGAACTTTTCCTGTGGTAGCAGATCAACAATCCTGTCGAGCACTTTTAAGGCTGAGTCTGTACGTCCTGCCTCAAGAAGTTCTTCAGCAAGCCTGTTGAAGTTATTCCTTAGCCTGAGCACCATTGCAGTTCGTTGAACGTTATGATCGACGAATACATCAGGTTCGTTAATCCTACCCCATGAGAACTCGTCCATAAATTTTGTGTAAAGCTTATCAATATTTAACCTTCCGACAGATAGGAAGTCCTTGGGTTCAGTTTTGATTGGCACCAACCTGTATGCAAAACCCTCGAGCTGAAGATACTTCGAAAGCCCTAAATCGGAATCACCACCTGTTGAAACGAAGTAAATGGGGCGTTCCCAATTGTTATTTGCAATTATTTCTAGAACCATCATTTCGTTCTTCTGTAGATACTCTTTTTCAATTGTCCATTCCAATTCATCAACTATTAGGTGTGCATCTTCGGGTTTCACTGTTCCATTGGCCAAAACTTTCTCTTTATCAACAGTCAGTTTAAGTTGTTTTGAAGGAAGAAAATCGATGTATTCCCCTCGTGGGGTTCTATGTCTTGTTTCGGGCTTATCGCTACCCACAAAATCCATGGCTTGTTTAAGTTCAACTGGGCGATTTATCCTCTCAATAATGTAAACTATATCGCGAGTACCTTGAACAAACTTATCGAACGTCATGGTAATGGGAAGCGGCTCAGATTCATAGGTTTTCCATTTCATTTGCTCGCAGTACCAATCGGTTCCAAGAAGGCTTAGGTTTACAACCCTTACATCGGTTCTTATTCCTTCAACTTCCTGTGCGTACCATAGAGGGAAAGTGTCGTTATCGCCATTGGTGAAGATTATGGCATTTGGCTCACAGGTGTTTAGGTAGTTAGAGGCAAAATCGCGGGCAACATACCTTCCCGAACGGTCGTGGTCGTCCCAATTTTGCGAAGCAAGTAGGGTTGGCACAGGGAAGGAAAGAAGAATGGCAAGGCCAGCAGCAACCAGATGCTTTGTATATTTTGAAAGAAACTCATATATTGCTATTACTCCAATTCCAAGCCAAATAGAAAAGGCATAGAACGATCCCACATAGGAATAATCACGTTCGCGAGGTTGTAGCGGTGTTTGGTTGAGGTAAACAACTATAGCCATGCCCGTTAGAACGAACAGGAGGGTTACCACCCAAAAGTTTTTATGATCCCTTATAAATTGGAAAGCTAAACCCAATATTCCTAGTATTAGAGGTAGCATGAAGTAGGTGTTTCTGGCAGGGTGATTAAGCATTTCGCTGGTTAGCTTATCCTGATTTCCAAGTCTTATGCCATCAAGAGATTTTATACCAGTTATCCAGTTGCCGTTGAAAAGGTCACCATGCCCTTGCGTGTCGTTTTGACGACCCACAAAGTTCCACATGAAGTAACGCCAGTACATGAAGCCAATCTGATATTTAAAGAAGAAACCAATGTTCTCGCTGAAGGTTGGAACATGCTTAATCTCCTGCTCACCCATGGAGTTAGTTGCCCGTATTGGGATACCTTTTACATTCCCCCACTTCTTGTACTCGTTAACATGATCGCTTCGCCAGCTCCACATTCTAGGGAAGAATGACATGAATCTTTCATCAAAATTGTAGGTTGTTTTTAGGTATGTCTTTTCGTAGCGGCCATTGCTCTTCATGTAGGTATAAGTATCCTTGCTGTCTGTTACAGGTGCATTGAAGTATTGTCCAGTAAATAAAGGCCTGTCGCCATACTGCTCCCTGTTTAGGTAGTGGAGCAAGGCAAAAACCGTTGAAGGATTGTTTTGGTTCATTGGTGTATTTGCATTTGCTCTGATTACCAGTAAGGTATAGGATGAGTAGCCTATTGTAATAACTGCTACACCCAATATTAAGGTGTGAAGTAGTACTTTCTTTTTCTTAATGGTTATCCAAAGCCCGTAACCTAAAACGGAAGCAATAGTTAAAATAAAGATAATTACTCCTGAGTTGTATGCTAATCCCAAACCATTGATGAAGAGGAGTTCAAATTTTGATGCTAGTGTAACAACACCTGGGATAATTACATACATTATTGCTCCCAGAAGTGCTACGGCAGTAGCAAGGGCAGCTACCACTCCCCATTTGGTAACCTTAAATTTGCGGAAGTAGAACACGAAAACTATGGCAGGTATTGTAAGCAAGTTGAGAAGATGTACACCAATTGAAAGCCCCATAATATAAGCAATAAGCACAAGCCAACGGTTTGAGTACGGTTCATCGGCAACGTTTTCCCACTTGAGTATAGCCCAGAATACCAGTGCAGTAAACATTGATGAGGTTGCATAGGCTTCGGCTTCAACAGCTACAAACCAAAAACTATCGGTAAAGGTGTAGGCTAGAGCACCTATTACACCACTTCCAAGGATTGCAACAATTTGTCCCAAACTTGGCTCATCGCCATTCTTAACGAGTAACCTTCGCGATAGGTGGGTGATTGACCAAAAGAGGAAAAGGATGGTAAAGGCTGCTGCTAAAGCAGACATGGTGTTGACCATCACTGATACCATCTGAAGGTTACCTCCTGCAAATGTTGTGAAGAAGTTTCCCATTAGCATAAAGAAGGGAGCTCCAGGGGGATGTGGTATTTCGAGTTTATATGCAGCAACTATACGCTCACTGCAATCCCAAAAGCTTGCGGTCGATTCAATGGTGAGCAAATAAACAGTGGCTGCAATGGCAAAAACTAGCCAGCCAGTTAGGTTGTTAAGTTGAGCGAACTTCTTCATAAGAAATGAGTTATGTGTGCTTTCAAAATGGTACAATGAAAAAACGTGCTAAATTAGGTTTTTTTTGCCCTATTCTAGCAAAATGAGATTTTTTTAACGCATACCTGTATGGTAAGAATTGAATTATTCGTTTCACGAACCTTTCTGGCCAACAAAATAGTCATCCTTGTCAGCAAAAAGAATATTGAAGGTTGTAAGACTACCATATATTCGAGTGATATACTGCTGAAGGTTAACCTTATCCTCGTCAGTGAGGATGGCATGTGAGTTAATATTCTGTTCTAAAACCCTTAGCCTATCCCTTAGCATCACAATTTTATGGAAAAAATTTTCAATGGGTACCTCTTTCGATTGATGGTCATTGTTTTGGGGTTTTAGAATCATTGTACCACCAATCCATTTACCGCCAAGTTCCACTTTTGCCTGAAGGGCACCGTACTTATCGAGGACATAGGTAATTGCTTCTTCAATTTGTTTGAGGTTTACCGATTGTTCGCCCTTCGATTCGCATAGGCTTTCAATATACTCCAGGTCAGCGTTCGACGTGGAGAACTGCATTTTCCCCCTTGTTTCAAAAAAGATTTCATAGGTTGTCAGCGACTTACGAGAAATAATACCTTCACCATAGTTGTAGTGTTTAACCCTGTCGCCTACGTTCATCTCTTTGCTCATAGTCAGAAGTTTTTATTTAAAATAACGAGTGCTAAAATATGAAATTATTTTATTGGCAAACTATTTCTAATCACCAACTTTTATTAGCAATCTTTGCATAGATTTGCGAATAAGCATAATACTTGAGGACTAATGGATAGTGTTATTAAGTATTTTCCTTTTGTATTCATTTGTGTGTTTTGTTCAAATGCCGTTGTTGGACAGGTGATTAGCCCCATCATTCAGGGAAACCACAATGATAGTAGTTTTTATCATGTTGCTAGAATTGATGAAAACGAGTTTTGGGTTGGAGGAGAATCTGGAATACTCGTTAGTATCGATACTATTGGGAACATAAGTAATATCAAATACCCAAGCAAGGGTTTGGATTTGCTGAAAATTTTGCCTACTGAAAACTATATATTTCTTGCTGCTTCGAACGCAACTATTTATCGTTTTGATAGAGAAAAAGGAACATTTGACGTAAAGTATTTTCAAGAGTTAGAAGGTAAATGCTTTTACGACCTAATTGTTACCAAGGATAACAAACTTTTAGTTTGCGGGGGCGATAATGATATAGCAAGAGGGAAGAAAAGTATCCCAAGAGGTTTCATTGGAACAATTGACATGGACTTGACAAACCTAATAATTGTGTGGAAGAGTTTCAGAAGGTTTGTATGGAAAATGGAAGCCATCAACGACAGAATTCTTGCAGTAACCTATAATGGATTTAGCACAACACTAATGTCTTCAGGCATCAATCAAAAGTGGAAGAAAAGAGAAAGAATTAAAGGGCTTGTACATAGCGTTTTCTTGCACAATAATGAAATCTGGTTTTCAGGAACAGTGAAAAATCGATATAAAGAGACAGGCATTTGGGGTACAATAAATAGCAATAGAAGAAAACCAAATATTGATAAAACAACGGGGTGTCTCTGGGGCATAACTAGTGCATCAAGCAAAATTCTTTTTCCGTCTTACACTGGTTCTATCTTAGCAATTGATTTAAAAACCAGAAATGAGCAAAAGATTGAAGTAAGAGAAGGATTTAGCCTTTACGAAGTCGAATCAATATCTAAGACAAAGTTTTTCGTTGTTGGGCATGGTAAAAGTATCTACTTGCTTAGTATTGATTCATTATTGCATAATTAGCTTTTTTTCAGAATGATAGAGTGAGGACGGATTTATTTACCACTCATTAAGAATCTAATGATGTTGACCCAAGCAATATCTTTGTTATAGCTACTTCTGCCCGTTTTATATTCGCTCGCAAGGTTATCATCCGTGATTAAGTTAAGGTTCTTTTGTGCCAGGTAATGTTCGCGGAGGTTTTCCCATTTAACCGATGAGAATTGGTCGAGAATCACTGCTAGCTGCTCATTACTCTCGTCAAAAATTTCCTTACCATTGCTGACAAATTTCTTGAGATTATGGCGAATTTGAACCGAGTCAGTAGGGAATGGGCTGTCGCTCCCTGCAACAAAGCTCCCATAGGTGGTTACATATTGAAATTCGTGAGCCGCTGTATATACGATATCTTTAGAGAATGTGGTGTTGTAGTACAAAACCCCTCCTTCCTTCAGGTGGCGCTTGCATAGCTTGATGAATTCGCTTGAAACCAAATTGTTTATCTGATCGCGCCAATGAAAGCTCGTGTTCATCAAAATAAAGTCGAACTTCTTGTTATTCCTTAGCAACCACCTTCTTCCATCGTCAATGTGAATGGTAACCTTTGGATCGGTCAGCAGGGTATTGTGTTCATCGTAGTTTTTGATTACCTCAATATAGTCGGGGTCAATTTCAACAATATCCAAACTTTCAACACCCTGATGGTTAGCTACAATCCTTGACCACGAGCCTGTGCTTAGCCCAATCTCCAGTACGCTAGTGGGTTCGAGTTTTAATGCTGCAAACATATAGGTTCTATCAACCTTGTTTGAGTTTATCAGAATGTCGGTATTGAATCTGCCATCATAAATCCCTCCGCCACACATTATATCTCCCTCGTCATCGCTTATCACTGATATTACACCTGTTCTTGATTGAATGTTATACTTAAACTTTTTGTCGATAGAATACTTTGTTTTGAAGTAAAGCTTCTCGAAAACATTGTGATATAGACTGTTGCTGAAAACAATAGCAATTAAAGCGATTGCAACAAGAATCGGTTTATAGGCGTACTTAAACGAATACGATTGAATATTGATAATCCATAGTGTAATTCCAACAATCAGGGCAAACAAGCTGATTATTAAAACAATGTTTTCGAAGCTTAACCAATTCAACAGAAAAAATCCTGTAAATAATGGGCCGGTGGTAGAACCTACGATATTGGCAAAGTAAATCCATGAAACCGAAAAGCCTACGGCTTTATAGGATCTTATAGCATAGTGGCTCAGTAGTGGGAAAATAGTCCCCATAAAAAATGCAACAATACCTGAAAACAAGTACATTAGGCTTACTGCAATACTTGTATCTATTACAGTAATAAGATATGACAGAAGAGGAATACACAGGAAGAAGACTAGTGTTGAAATAACTAACAGAAGGGAGATGACAGAAAGTAGTCGATCTTTGTTCCTCTCACATATTTTATTTGCTGTTAATGAGCCCAATGCTATACCTATCAAAATAAAACCTAGCATAAAAGCAAACACGTTGGCCTTACCTCCAGTGGCAAAGGAAATATATCGCACCCAGAGTATCTCTTGACTCATTGATATAAAGCCAGTTAACCCTGCAAGGATGAGGATAATTATGTACTTAATTCTATCAGATTTTGAACTTTGGGTGTTGTCAGAGTAGCTATCGGATTGTAATGGCTGAAGTTTTTCTGATTTAAAACTGCTAGATTTTACGAAAAGATAGGTCATTACAGCAATGAATATATTACAAGAGGCAGCTACTACGACTGATAGTTTCATGCCAAAATACAAGAACAAAACCTCAACAGTAAAAAAACATGCCATTGCAGAACCAATCGTGTTAATAAAATATAGTATTGAAACGGTTTTCCCAACATTCTTAATTCTTCTATGGAAATGGGTAATTAGTATTGGCAATGTAGCTCCCATGCATGTGGTTGGTATTGCTAGTAAAGCATACACAGATATTGCAATTACAAGTAGCGAACTATTTAACGTTAAATTGATTACGGCATTAAAAAGGGGGATGCTAATGATACCAAAAAGACCAATAATAAGCTCGCAGGCAATAAAAAGTTGAGGTAAATGGTTTGAAAACCTTTTCGATAAGTATCCACCGATTACTGACCCCACCCCAAGCCCGAACATAAATACCGATACAATTATTGTAACCGATTCAATATTGACCCCAAAAAATTGGAACAATACTCTCTGCCATACAACCTGATAAATTATAGCGGCAAATCCAGAAATAAAAAACAAGACAAATAGCAAATTGTGTTTTATGGGGGAAGAGTTATCAATCTCCTGCAAATCGTGTGAAGTTAATCTAAATAGCAGAAAGGCTTGAATTAGGATAAAAGTGAAAATTATTGCAAACATATTAATACTAATACCAAAATAACCGCTTGAAGTTAATAGAAACACCAAATAAGCAGCAGTGTCTATTTTATAGTATTTGTCCTTAATAACTTTTATTGCATCGAATTGTAAAAGAATACTGCGAATTGTACTTCTAATAGTAATTAATATGATAGGCATTAGAAAGGCTCCTAGCAAGAGTCGTAAATTCATTTGGTATTTAACCCATGCGCCATCTCTAATGAAATCAGCAATCGATTCACACGATTGGCTCGCACATATTTCAGAGAACCAATTAAGCTGAACATTTATTCCTGTTATAATCCCAATAATCACTAGGATAATACTCCAAGGGCTAGTTATTTTGCTCATAATGTGCTTGTTAGCAAATACAATAGATAATCATTAAGAAGGCAAAGTAACTGCTTTTTTAAAACAATTCTTTTTCTTATTCAGAAATATTCAAAGTTATTATTCAGGAGGAAAATGTCAATCCGCCGTTTTTCGACCTAAAAACTGGTTTAGCAGGAGGAAATCTGAAGAAGTTATCGAACCATAGGATGCGCCTTGCTATTGTTGGCGATTTCAAAAAGGTCAAATAATTTCCCCGATAAAGACAATGCTATATCTTATTTAGATCTGTATGATGAATTCCCATCCATTATTTTCCCTCCAGTTATCATGTCCACAACCTGAAGCCCGGCCTGCATACTAGGCCATATTCCGTGGCTAAACTTTGGAACAAAAAGACCATTGATTGGTGTTCGGGTTGGTAATCGATTTTTCCCAAAATTCTCGGGCACAGGCATCATATCGTACTGCGAACCACTGGGTGAGCCAATAAACCTTTTGTAGGTTGCAGGAGTTGAAATATCAGTAAACAAAATGTGTTCGGTAAGGTTAGGAATCATATATTGCTCTACCTTTTTTATGTAGAACTCAGCCACGCTAAGCTTTTCATTATTATACCTTTCCAAATCCTCTTCCTTTAGCCTTATCCAATAGTCGGCATGAACAGGAACTACATGGATTATCAGGGTTGGCTTTCCACCTGTCATAAGCGAAGGGCATATCACCGCAAGGTGAAAGCAATCGTTGGACTGTAAAAGTTCTCCCCGTCCCCAGGCTTCGAACATTGACTCAAAAGCATCGGCTCCTGACGAAAGCACGTTATAACCGCAGTTGAAGCCTAGACCATCCAAATCGAGAGCATCATCTAACCCAAGCTGAATTGAAAAACCTGATGGCGACATACGAGCTACCATCATCTTTTTCCAGTAGTTTTCATCAGATTCCTTCATGGTTTTATTTCCGACCAACCTTTCAAAAGTTATCTTGGTATCGGCTGTACAAACCACACAATCAGAATAGAGTGTATCACCGTTTGTAGTTATTACTCCCTCAACCTGATTATTATAGATTATTATCCTTTCTACTTCGCATTTGGTTCTTATTTCACCCCCAATTTCTTCAAACTTCTTTCTTAATGCTGTTGGTAGCTGAATGAAACCCTTTTGGGGTCTGAAACTTCCTTTTAGTGTAGTTACCATAGCACAGGCAGTAAGCAAAGCTGCGCAACGATTACCCGATAATCCGCTAAAGGACGAAAAGGTATCGAGTATTTGGAAAACTTCAGGGTTATTAAACTTGAACCGTTTAAGAAATTGGTGGTAGGTCATGTTTGATGTTGCAAGTATTCTTGGACAATGGATAAGAATACCCAGAAGTTCGTACCATTTTGGTTCAGTTTTAAGGTAATGCAATTCTTTGTGCATTGCTATGCAGTAGCGAAAGAATGATTTGATTGCTTTTCTGTCCTCTGGGTACTTATTAACCATCATCTCCTTAAAATCTTCATACAATGAAGGAATAGATACAATGCTTGTGTCGCCGCTTTTCGGGTTTGCCATAAAAAGGCGGGCATAGTAACCATCGAACTTCTTAAGTTGAATGTCAACCCCAAAGAAATCGAGCAAATCGGAAATATCTGGAATAATTTGAGTTGTATCGAATCGATATCCCTCTCTGGCAAAGGTTGTTACACAACCACCAACAACCGCATTTCGCTCAAGCACAATAATCTTCGAGTCGGCCTTGGGGAACATCTTTTTCCATGCAAGTGCTGTGCTTAGACCTGTTATACCTGCACCAACAACAATCAATCCGTAAGAATTTGAGTTCATTTTGCAACTTTTTAAAACAGCAAAAATAGGTTGTGTAAGTCCAAAAAATAAAAAATTGAGGTTCGATTACCTTTATAGTAAAGAATTCAAAATATGGATACTAACACTTCAACATCAAGTTTGTAAAGTTTCTTATCTATTGTTTATTGGTCAATTAAAATACCTTCTAATAAGTTCCTTTTGTTGATCAGTCAAATTCCCATTCCTTGATTTTAGCTCAAGTGCTGGAGCATTCCCATTAATATTCAATCTCTTAGACATTTTGCGGAACATGCTACCCGTAGCCAGCTTATATGTTGTGAACAACCCCAACTTTTTACCACTTACATCAACTTTTTTGGCGAAATCAACCCATTGTTTATCAGGATGCTGAAGAAAGAGCATCAGTCCGCTTGTCCAACATCCAAGTAGCAAATAATCGGCATTCTGAAGGGCTGAAAAGTCAACGTTGTCGATTGAAAAAACATGGGTTTCATGGTTAAGCCCGCTGATAAATAAGGCTATATCTTCAGCAAACTTTTTTGTTATTCCAGTCTTACTGTGGTAAACGATGCATGCATTTCTCATAATCGTAATTTAGTTAAATATTTTATAGTTAGACACTTAGTTGTTGTTAATTACCTCACCAAGGCCACTAATGTTTGATATAATGGTTGACGGATGACCCTTATAGTAAACACTTCCCACTCCCGAAATGCTAACTTCGAGCTTGGTGCTTACCGTAACCCTAACATTACCTGTTCCTGAAATTTTAATATTAGCATTCTGCACTAACATACCAAAAAGATTAATATTGCCAGCACCCGAAATGCTAACGTGCACATTGTTTCGCTCCCCTAAACAGGTTATTGAGCCCGAACCAGTGATGTTCAACTTTTCGATGGGCAATGCAGAGTTAATCTCTCCCGCTCCCACTAAAGAAAACTCATTCAGACTTGGTGTATAAATATAGATTGTAATGGTGCTATCGGTTCTAATGTTATTGTCGCCAAACGAAATAATAAGTGTTCCGTTGCTAACCGATGTTTCAAGGTAGGTTAGAAGGTTTTCCTGAAGCGAAACGCTTACTCCAGGATAAGTTCCATGAATTACTTCAACATTTCCACCAATTCTGCTTTCAACCTTACTGAACGATGGAAGGTTACGATCTTCACAAACCACATTACCTTTGCCCTCAACAATATTAAAGTTGTTAATTGTTTTTTCGCATGAAGCGAAAAGGATTAATGCAAGAGCTGCAATTAAAATTGATTTCATTGTGTTTGATTTTGAAATATTCTATTAGGGTTTACAATTTGAATTTGAACTCAAATTTAATTGTACTACAATAATGATTCCAATTATTAATAGGTGAGAGGCGAAAAAATGAGAGTGAAGGGCGGAATGGTGGGGATGAAAGTTTTTAAATACTTTTAGAACTCATTAACCTACTGAGTCCGCTGTATGGATGTAGAGAAGTAACATCAAAACTAATCAAGCCCTTTTTAACCAAAGGACAATAATCGAGTATTGATTTTGCAACCTCAAGGCTATCGCATTCCATTAACAGCACTGCATTCTTTTTCTCGTTAAAGTAAATTTCTCTAATCACTCCATCGAGATAAAGTTTATAAACATACTCGGCTTCAGCCTTCAGGGTATCGCCATGCAAACTCCAATCGATCCCAGCTGCTTCCTTCTCTAATGCTAGTATTTTCATCTTATAATCCTGTAAAAAAACCTATTCTGCCAACTTTTTGAGAGTAC
>CAYZSD010000007.1:0-2375 GCA_964481075.1 uncultured Rikenellaceae bacterium
CGTGTAAAGTATTGATTAACAATTTCAAACTGATTTGAATCGATGGCTTCCACGACCGAAACCTTGAAGTATGTATCGAATCGCTGGCGAAGGGTTGTTTGTTTACCCTGTGTTTGCTCCGATGAATAGACATCGCGAAAATACTGGATGTGCGCTTTCTTTAGAAGTGCTGCAAAGGATTTTGCCCTTAGTATGGCCTGCTTTGCTGCATCTTCAGGTGTTTGGTCAGGATCAGAAATTCCAACAGCATAAATAGTTCCAAAAGTGGCAGAAGGCTTCGAAAAAAACCACGAAGGGAGGGTATCGGGATAGTAACTCAGTGAAGAAACATTCTTGAAGTTGCCATAATCCCTATCAACGCCCCTTCCCTGTGTTTCCTTAAGGAAAATCTTCTCAAACTCTTGCTTTGATTGAGAGTATAAGCTATCAATCGGCTGAAAGAAGATTATTGTTAGGCATAAAAATATATAAGAAAAACCAGTAGGGGTTAGTCGCATTCCAAAGGGTTTTTAGGCTAAAGTTTTGAATAAAAGGTAAAGTTAAGTAATTATCAAAGCAATTTACAAAAACTTTGCCCAATTTTAATTTTCTCAACCTTTTTTCTATAATTTTTTTAAATCAACACCTAAAACCCTGTTTACATGGTTTTTATAAAAGAAACTGGAAACATCATAGTACGAAAAACGTCCATAAGATAGCTTACTATAAGGTGTTAAACAATCACTGGACAATTGTTTTATTCTTGAGAAAGAAGTTTTTAGACCTGCATTATACGCATAAGAAATAATTAGTAACTCCTCATCTTGGTTTTCGCTAATATGTTGTGCAAATCGTTCCTGAGCTAATCGAATAAAACAGGCTAAATAGATTAACTGCCATTGGGTTTGCTTAAGCCTAGCTATCCTTTCACGACGAACACTGACCTCATTAAAATCGTTTGGATATGAGGAAACTTCGAAGAACTCATTATATAATGTTGGGTATTCTCTCAGTTCATTCTCAAGAGTTTCAACAAATGAGGGTTTCATCTGAAATCGCCCAATCGAGAAATCGGCATAACTTTTACCACTTTGAATATATGCAATCTCAAGAATTGCCGTTTCGGCAAAATCGCGAAACCTGTTGTAGCGAATAATTTCGGGGAAAACCACCGATAACGCCAAGCTGGGGTCAACTTTGTAAAGAGTACAAACTTTCAGGAGCTCCAATCGATTATGTTGACAGAAGCGAAGTGCTTCACTATATGAATCGCCGAAGTATTCCTGAGGTGAAATGGTATTGGCTTCGCCCCATAAAGCAAAAAGAAAGCAAATATGTATGATTCTAAGGTTAAGCATTGTATCAGAACCCCATGAATTCTCTTAATGCAACTGCATCGGTAACGGTATATTTTTCGAGGGTGAATTCAACTCTTGGTCGATCTTGAATCCGAAGCTCATCAGAGTTCATTTCTGCAAGCTGGTTTTGAGCATACCAGCCCAACTCTGTACTGCTGAGCAAAAGAAATATGCGATGCCCCGACTCGGGGTTTATCCTTAAATTGGTTTGCTGGTTTGGTTTGTAGGTTAAATAACCGCTATTATCGCCTAGGATAATCACTACCTCCTTACCAGTAATCTCAATGCCTCCAATAGTGAAAACTGGTTCAATATTGAACCATCCTTCATCTTTCAGCAGTGCATCAAAGTTGAAAACTCCAAGTCTTTTAACCGAGAAGGTACGGAACGATTCAGCCATAATATCAATCTTTTCCTGCTCTTTAGCCAGTTCGGCCATAGCTTCGTTATATCGTCGCTGCCATTCCTCGGCTGGTAACTTTAGAAGATTCTTTAGGGGTATCACTGCCTCCATCTGTTTCGAAAAGACTCTTCTTCCATCGATGAAAGTAAACTCATACCTATTCTCTCCCAAACCCTTAATGCGAAAATTTTCTACAACCCAACTACCATCACCATCTCTACCCCATTGAATCGAGAATTTGCTTAGCCATTGTGGAAAAGCTTTCCCATCGATATCTTTCCATAGAAGTTCAATGGGATTGTAGAACGATTTTCCAAAACGAATCTCACCATAAACACTAACATCATGTATTTTAACGCCATACGATTCTAACTTCTTACGAACTGCTGCATCGGTACGGAGATTATATATCTTTTCCCAATCGTTGTTAAGATAAATATCGAGGAATCCCATGTAGCTCAATGCTAGGTATTTATCGCCCATAAAAATGTTTGGAGTTCTTGATTTGAGAGAGGCTACTGCTTCAACCTTCTCGGAATTTAGTTCGTATGAAGGCATATCTACCCATTCCCAGCTGCCATTCGTTGAATTTAAGTAGAAGAAGCTATAATCATTTCCTATATACTTAGACCCGA
>CAYZSD010000007.1:2385-41561 GCA_964481075.1 uncultured Rikenellaceae bacterium
TTGCTTTTCCGTTGGCGATTGCAAGTTTGCTATCACCCTGTATTGCATTAATTTCAAACATACCAGCAGTTTGGAATGTGCGTTTTTGTTCCATTGAGTAAAAATCCATGTGTATTCCTGAAAGGAAAACATCAAACGCATCATGGAATTCTCTGTATAATAGTTCCACATCGCCCCGCACTTCTGAGCCATCTGCATTGACCAAACTACCAGCAGGGATAAATAATGTTGTGCCACTCGAAAGGGTCAAAAAAGTGTCGATTTGTGGATTTATGACATAGCTTGTCATTTGCTTTTCAAGACCAGGGAACGGTGGTTCTGGCTTCCATTCCCCCTTACCCTTGCACGAAATTAGAACAAATGAAACCAGCAATGGGTAAATGAGCTTTTGAAATAATTTCATAATGTTAAGGTTTAGGTGTATATATATTACTATTGAAACCTGTGTTTTATTGTTTGGAAAGAAAAAAATGCTAACTTTTTAATTGAATATTATTTATGGTTAAATAATTCCTATCTTGCGTTTCAATTCACAAATTTTTCTGAAGATGACAAGGACTATTAAGCAACCTAGCCTTTTTCAAGCACTAATACCTATTTGCTTCCTTATTGTTTTTCTTACTCTGAATGTTTACTTTTTTGGAGACGAAACCCTTTCGGGAGCAAATCAGTTTGCATTGCTGCTTGCAGCTACTGTAGCAGGAATAATTGCAGTTTATCTAGGCCATAACTGGTACGATGTGAGAGCAAGCGTTGTGAAAAGCATTAGCTCAGCAATGCCCTCGATGCTTATCCTTCTTCTAATTGGGTCTTTAGCAGGCACATGGCTTCTGAGTGGAGTTGTTCCAGCATTGATTTACTACGGATTGAAAATACTTCACCCAAATATTTTTCTTTTTGCTACCGTAGTCGTGTGCTCATTAGTATCGCTTGCAACTGGGAGCAGTTGGTCAACAGTTGCAACCATTGGAGTGGCGCTGCTCGGGATTGGAAATGCCTTGGGGTTCAGCGAAGGGATAATTGCTGGAGCAATTATTTCGGGAGCTTATTTCGGCGATAAGATGTCGCCCCTTTCCGACACAACCAACCTTGCCCCAGCCATGGCTGGTACCGACATCTTTACTCATATAAGGTATATGATATACACCACAGGGCCAACAATTGCCATAACCTTAATTATTTTCTTTATTTGGGGGTTTAATTACGACTTTCAAGAGGGTCAAACTAATATTGAATCAACATTAAGTGCTATTGAATCGACGTTTTATATAACCCCTTGGCTTTTCCTTGTGCCTTTGATATTGATAACATTGATTATTAAAAAGACGCCCCCTCTTCCAGCTCTAATGGCTGGTACATTGCTGGGAGGTTTGTTTGCGGTTATCTTTCAGCCACATATTGTTCAGCAAGTTTCATCGTTCGAAGGGAATTACTTTTCGCAATCGTACATAGCCATTATGAAAAGCATGTTTGGGGAGATTGTAATAGTTACTGATGACCTGCAGGTAAATGATTTACTAAATACTGGGGGTATGGCAGGCATGCTCAATACGATTTGGCTTATACTCTCGGCCATGGTATTTGGAGGTGTTATGGAATCGGCTGGATTGCTTGTAAGGATAACCAATAGCGTGCTAGTTTTTGCTAGAAATACTGGGTCTTTGGTGGCCACTACTGTGGGTACATGCCTTTTCTTCAATATTACTGCTTCGGATCAGTACATTTCAATAGTTGTACCAGGTAGAATGTTTGCAAAAACCTACCGGGATAGAAATTTGAAGCCCGAAGTTCTAAGCCGTACCCTTGAGGACTCTGGCACAGTCACTTCAGTTTTGGTTCCCTGGAATACCTGCGGGGCAACTCAGGCTGCTGTTCTGGGAGTTCCTGTTCTTACGTTCATTCCATACGCTTTCTTCAATATATTGAGCCCTATAATGAGTATCTTCATGGCAGCTTTCAATATTAAAATTCGCCGCTTTGCCGAAGGAGAGAAGGTAGAAATGGACGAATAAAAAAGCAGGCGGTGAATCCGCCTGCTTTTACTATTAATTTCTTTAAGAGATTTAGAACCAGTATCCGATTGAGATAAAGCCTGTGTTGGTAGTAGTGTAACCAACTGATGGCATTATATCAAAGTAGCCAATCCGATAGGAGAAATCGAGGGAGAAAGCACCCTTTTCGGCTGGTATTAGAAGACCTGTGCCAGCAGTTGCGGCAAAGTCGAGCAGCCGAAAGCGTGAGGTTACATTCTGCCACGAAGTGGAGTAGATTGGATTTCCTCCAATTTCCCCTCTCTGCGTAAACCTATCGGCTCGTGCAAACAGGTTGAAGCCAAATGAGTGCCCAATGAATACCCTTGGTATTACAGAGGTTTTCTTTCCTAATGGATATATATTTACACCCAATGGGACATCGACACCGTAAATGGCAAGGTTCTCCTCGATATTTGGAGTTGAGCTCAGCAATCGGTTAGAATACCCATGTTCCATGTACAGGATATCCAACGAAACCGAAACCAGATCGATTGGTTGAAACTCTACTGCTATCCCCCCTGTAGGTGCGATTCGTGAATTGGTATTCGATTGAAAATCACGAGCAAAACTGCTGGAAGAAAGGCCTAACTTAACGCCCAAACGAAAAGCAGCAGGCTCGTTTTGCCCCTTCACAGCTACAGAAGAGAAAACAAATACACCAACAATAATTGTAAGAATGAGTCTTTTCATCATCCTGCTTTTTGCTTACTAGTTTTCAATACTACGCTTACCTGTTCCAAAATCGATGTTAAGGATATAAGTCTTTCCAGAAATTGCATTAACTGTTGATGGGAAGCTTGGTGCTTGAGCAGTTGCTGGATAGTTTACCCCAAGGTAGCCTGTACCACCATTGATAACAACAGCACCGGAAATTATCCCAGCGTTCTGGTCGATTAAAGCTCTTACAACGGCACCGCTTCCCATACCAGCAATTGAAGGAACAACTGTAATATCTGGTACGTTATAGTATCCTTGACCAGCATCGGCAATGGTAGCACCAGTAATTACTCCGGCAGTATTTACGTTCAGGTTTATTTTCCCTTTTGTGCGTAAATCCCTAACTTGCAAAATGATACTGGGTGATGTTGTATATCCACTTCCTGGATCATCAATAGTAATATAGTCAACCCGGTGTGTATTAACATCCACATGAGCAGTTGCTCTAGCTCCACTTCCGCCACCACCAGTTATTATTACATCAGGTGTTGAGTAGTAGCCAGCACCAGGGTTTGTAATAGATATGGAAGCAAGGAACCCAGTCCTGAAGTTAATATTATATGTTGCATCTGTTCCAGCAGTTGCGGCAATAGTAACAGGGGCATTATTTGTGAATGTTCCAGCATTATCGTTCAGGATTGTAACAGAAGAAACTGACCATCCATTGCCATTCCAGAACCAGTTTGGTTGAAGGTAAACACCTGTTACATTGGTGCCGCTAATACGAATCTGAGTATTTGTAGGATCGACCCTGTAGTTACCTTGATTTGAAATTGTAACCCCAGTAATTGTTGTTCCGGTAACCTGAAGCTGTGCTTCGAATGGTGTACCTACTCTTGTAATATTTATTTGAGCACTTGTAGTGTAGTTTGATCCTGTACTTGTAACAACGGCATGAGTTACACGCCCTGTACCAGCTTCGATATAAAACCTTGCTGAGCCTCCATTGTCAGAACCATCCTGAGTAAACGCCGCAGTATAATAGCCTGTACCTGGAAGATAATAACCAGTTCCAGGGTTGGTTATGTTAACCGAAGAGATGATTGCATTGGTAATATCAATATGGGCTACCGCCACTGCGGTTGTAGAAACCATTGCAACAGCTCCAACAGGGTCGGCTACTAGGGTGTAAGCAGCAGGAACACTTGGAACTGCTGAGGGAGCGACTAGTTCACCCCAAAGGGTTGGAACGGTTTGTAGTCCAAAAACTTGCTCACCATTCAGAGTGTTCATAAGAAGCGTCTGATCTGCTTGATAGTCCGATATCTCTAACTTAATAGGTACCCCTGGCTGACCAGAACCTGGCACCTGAAGGGTATAAGTTCCATCACCAGCAACTGTTGTGGAGTAAACGGCATCGGTGAAAACAAGCTTAACTATCTTTCCTGCTCCATCGATATTGTAGCTATATCCCAATGATTCCCAAAAACTTGCAAAACTTGGATTGGTAACATCGAGGAGAGCGGTAACCCTAGCGCCTGCTGGAATTTCAGTAACCTTGTTGGTAAGATTGGTTTGTATTGTAGCCCTTCCTTCGATAGTTGCCATATCATTTCCAGAAATTGGGAACATTGGAGCCATAGTTGCTGCATATCGAACAATATGGGAGAGGTCAATTCCTGTTGCCCCTTCAGCATCGCCAGAAACTCCACCTGTTTCGGTGTATCCACCTGCGGGGGTGAGGTCGGCAATGTACATAATGCTAGTATGACCAGGAAGGTTAACAGTTACCGAAACATTACCTATTCGCATGTCGTCAAAAACAGCTATTCCGCTTGCTCCCACTGTATCGGAAACAACATATCCGTTTTGTGCAACAGTAACAACAGCACCTAGAGGGGATGCCTTCTGAGGACCAGATGATTTTGGGAATGCACTACCACCAACGGGGACAACGGTAATAGAATAATGTATGATGCCACCAATTCTCAGCAGTGAGTCCCTTTGACGTTGCAGAGCATCCTGAAGCCTGATCAGTGAATCGGCAAGCTCATGCTCAAGCATAAGTGCATCCTTGTCAGTAAACTCATCCTTACAAGATGTGAAAGGGATAAGTAATACAGAGAGAACAAATACAACCAGAACAAGAAACGATTTTTTCATAATAATGATTTTTAGGTTAGTAATAAAGTTCAAGTAATATAGAACAAAAAAATGAAAAATTCAAAAAGTGTTCCTTTCCTAATACAAAAATACCTCGAATTTTTTGATAATGCAAATATGAGATATTTGGATTTTTTGAAGGAGGATTTAATTATTTAATTACTTGCAAGTTTCTTTCACGTTATTTTATTGTCATTTTTTAATAACACTCGTTCTTTCGGTATAGCAAATAGTGCTTTTATATTCTAGTTGTCTTATAGTTCGTTTGGTGTTGTTTAGCTAGGTTGTAATGAAACAATTTTCGGGAAAAAGGGGTATAAATTATATTTATAGCTATTTTTATCAAATATTACGACCTTCTAAGCCCTATGCCACTGAATATCATAATTATTACACTACTATTAGCGGCAATAATGTCGCTTATTCTGGCGGTTTTTATTTGGCGCAGAAGAAAGATTCTTGGGATACCTGCCCTTCTTGGTCTTCTGTTGTCGATTGCTCTTTGGTCGGTTGCTTCTGGTTTGGGCTATTCAGTTAACTCACTGATTGGCAAAAACTTTTTCACATTAGTATGCTACATTGGTATCGTGCAGCTACCGGTATGGTTCTTCCTGTTTACATGCGAATACACTGGAGTTTTTGGGAAAGTATCGGGTAGGTTAAGGTTTATCCTTTGGATAGTCCCCATTGTTTCTATTATTGGGGTCATTACTAATCCTTTGCATCAGCAGTTTTTTACCAGTAGTGTTTTGGTTTCAAGCGGCGAGCTGATTTACCATATGGTTGAGTTTGGGTTATGGTGGTGGGTACATACTGCATACTCATACCTAATGATTATTTCAGCTTTCTTCCTTCTTTTCCAGATGTTTCTGGTTTCCTCATCACAACAGCGAACGCAAGTTTTAATTCTCGTGGCTAGTTCTTCCATCCCCTTTATCTTCAATGTTTTGTATATATCTGGTTTTAAGCCTTATGGCTTTGTCGATTTAACTCCCGTTGCTTTTGCTGTTACGGGTATTCTATTCTTCTGGGGTATGTACTCCAGGAATCTTTTTAGCGTAAAGCCATTTGCTCTCAATACCCTTTTCGCAAATCTACCAGACGGAATAGTTGTACTGGATAACGAGCAAAATATTGTTGACATAAATCCTTCGGCATGCAGAATGTTGGCCATGAGCGATAGCCAGCTAAAGGGATACAAGCTATCCAAGGTTTTTCCTATGCAAATTGACCAGGATACCCTTGCCCACAATACTCAATGTGAAGTTATTCTTGATGGGGTTACAGCCGAACTTTCAATGACCCCCATGAAAAACCATTCCGGACAGATTGCTGGTAGTTTGATGATTCTTAGGGATATAACCGACAGAAAGCTTGCAGAAAGCGAACTAAAAAGCACCCGTGACCGCTTTGAACTGGCAATAATAGCTGCTGGTCTCGACCCTTGGGAGAACAACTTGGTTACAGGAGAAAGATTTGGAGGGGAAAAAATATACCAGGAACTAGGCTATTCCAAAGATGAGAATCCAAGATCCTTGTCAGATATTTTCAGCCTTATTCACCCCGATGATTTGAAATTAGTTCAGCAGCAGATAAAAAAGCATTTAGACGGGATAACCGAAATTTATACCTCCGATTTCAGGGTAAAAGATAAAAAGGGTAACTACCAGTGGGTCACCAATTTTGGACGAGTAGTTGAGAGGGATTCGGAAGGAAACGCTGTTCGATTTATTGGATTGACCTTGAACATTAACGATAGAAAAAGAATTGAGGAGAAAATCCGACGTCAGAACGAAGAACTTGTAAGGGCAATTGCCGAAAAGGATAAGTTTTTCTCCATTATAGCTCACGACCTACGTGGCCCTTTCCAAGGATTTATAGGGCTTACAGAGCTCATGTCGGAAAGTATTACACAAATGTCGAAGGAAGAAATCAAGGATTTAAGCCAAACCTTGCAAGGGACAGCAAAAAATCTTTACGAACTGCTCGAAAACCTGCTCAACTGGGCCTTAGTAAAACGTGGACATAAGCGGTTTAATGCTGAAAAAATAAGGCTAAGTGCCATTATCGAAATTGTAATTGAAACGTTTAGTTATCAGGTAAACAATAAGAATCAGCGTGTTATAAATAGTGTTGAATCCCTTTTTGATGTCTTGGCCGATAGGGAGAGCCTGAAAACCATTCTACGTAACCTTTTGTCGAATGCAATAAAGTTTACCCCCAAAGGTGGCAGTATTACAATTACATGCCTTGATAAGCTTAACGGGTTCGTTGAAGTATCGATAGCTGATTCGGGTATCGGAATGAGCAAGGATATGGTTGATAATCTCTTCAATGTCAACAGGAAAATTTCCCGTCCAGGAACCGAAAACGAACCAAGTACAGGATTAGGGTTGATACTCTGCAAGGAGCTAATCGAAAAACACGGTGGCAGAATTTGGGCTGAAAGCGAAGTTGGAAAAGGCAGCACATTTACATTCACCTTACCTTTAGCTGACTAGTTCAACAGGTTGATATATATCATCTGGCTAGTAAAAGTTTTATTTATAACTTTAAACTTTTTCAACAATCAATTTCACTCACCATGAAAGTGAACCTTTTACCCGAAGAAGTTAACATCCTTAACCATATACCGGGTCTAATTCTTATTCGAGATGTTGTTAACGACAACATAGTATTTGAGAACAAAAGTTTTTTCTCTTACCTTGGAATACAACCGCTCGAAAAAGAAAGTAATTGCTATCGAGTTCAAGATTTCTTGGTTAAATCTGATATTGAACAACTAGAAGAAAGGCAGCTTAATCTGGTAATCACTGATTCAAAACAAAGTTCCTTCTCAATGGAATTACGTTTTGTGAACGATTCTAACGGCACTTTATGGTGTAATCTTAGTGAAAAGGTATATCGGACTGATTCAAATGGTAGTATTACCCATACCCTTATTTCAATTACAAGAATCGATAG
Source organism: uncultured Rikenellaceae bacterium (assembly GCA_964481075.1). GTDB lineage: Bacteria > Bacteroidota > Bacteroidia > Bacteroidales > Tenuifilaceae > MWFE01. The sequence continues at coordinate 10,203 of CAYZSD010000007.1, forward strand.
GATCTCGGAACTTGAACAGAATGCAGAAGAGTGCTTTCATAGGTTTAAAGGATTAAGCGAAGCCTCCTTTGGTGGAATTGGGATACATGACCGAGGAATGATAATTGAAGCCAACCATGAACTTTCTCGCATTACAGGTTTTAGCAGGGAGGAGTTAATTGGTATGGATGGACTACAGCTCATTGCACCCGAATACCGAGACATAGTGATGAACAACATCCTTTCTGGCTACGAGAAGCCCTACGAATCGGTTGGTTTAAGGAAAGATGGTACTATGTATGCCCTTGAAATTAATGGAAAGCAGATTCCATGGATGGGAAGAATAGTTCGGGTAACCGAGTTCCGAAATATTGAGGAGCGAAAGCAGGTAGAGGCAGCCTTGATAACTTGCGAGGAGAAGTACTACGATATCATAGAATTTGCTGTGGACGGTTTTTTAATTGGCGATCCTAATGGGGTAGTGGTTCAAACTAACCAGAGGTTACTCGAAATTGTTGGTAGAACTCGAAACGAGGTTGTAGGGAAGCATATTTCTCAGTTTTTCACTTCCGAGGTGCTAGAAAAGAAACCCTTGCGATTCGATATTCTAAAAAGTGGGAAAACCTTAGTAAATCAAAGAGAGATTTTTAAACCAAACGGCGAGAAGGTGCATATTGAGATGCACTCGAAGATGATGCCCGATGGTTCCTATCAATCAATTGTAAGGGACATAACCGAAAGGGTAATAGCTGAGCAGGCTGTTCTTGAAAGCGAATCGAAGTTTAAAGCTATCTTCAACAATGCCAACGATGCTATCCTTATAATGAACCACGAAGCTTTCCTCGACTGTAATTCCCGAGCAGAAAAAATTTTTGGTTGCGCTAAGGAGAAGATAGTAGGAATGTCGCCATTGCGGTTTTCGCCAAAGTATCAACCCGATGACATGCTTTCAAGTGAGAAGGCGGCCCAAAAAATTGAAGCAGCACTTAATGGCGAAAGCCAAATTTTCGAGTGGCTTCATAAACGTTTCGATAACACTTCCTTCTACGCTGAGGTTAGCCTAAACAAAATTACAATTGGAGACTCTTCTTACATTCAGGCAATTGTTCGCGATATCGACAGAAGAAAGAAGACCGAGGATGCCCTTCGAAGCAGTGAGGCTCTGTATCGATCCATAATTGAGAATATTACTGATGTTTACTACCGATTCGATGCGCAAGAGCGTTTGACGATGGTGAGCAAGTCAGGTGCCCAACTTCTAGGATATAACTCTGTAGATGAACTTATTGGTATAAGAGTCCGGGAAATATGGAGAGATCCTCAGGATCGCTTCACCTTCAACTCAATGCTTCTGAAGCGAGGAAGAGTTAAGGATTTTGAGACAACCCTGAAGCGACTTGATGGAAGATCCATCCATGTTTCATTTTCAGCAGCTTACTATAAGGATGAAAATGGGAAGGTGCTTGGAACAGAGGGTATTATCCGTGATATCACCCATCGTAAGGAGGCCGAGGAGGCAATGATTAAAAGCGATAGGATTTTTACTCATTCCATTGACTTGCTTTGCATCGCTGGATTCGATGGATATTTTAAAACTCTAAACCCTTCCTGGTCGCGCATTTTGGGATGGAGCATTGATGAGCTGCTCTCAAAACCTTGGACTGAATTTGTTCACCCCGATGATAGGGACATAACAGTTAACGCCAGGTTAAATTTAGTTGACGGAAAGGATGTATATCAGTTCGAGAACCGGTATATCTGTAAGGATGGATCCTATCGTTGGCTATCATGGAACTCATACCCCTACCAGAAGGAAAAGGTGATTTATGCTGTGGCCCGCGATATTACTGAGCGGAAGCTTTTAGATTTAAAACTTGCCACCGAGCAATTCCTTATGGGTACCCTTATGGATAATGTTACCGATCAGATATATTTTAAGGATAGGGATAGTAAGTTTATTAGGGTCAACAGAGAGGTTACAAGCAGGTTTGGTTTCACCAATTCCGATGATGTTGTTGGAAAATCCGATTTCGATTTCTTCTCAGATGAGCACGCTCAACATGCATATAATGTTGAACAAAAGATAATTGAAACAGGTAAGCCCATAGTTGGATTGGTAGAGATGGAAACCTGGCCCGATGGTAGCACTACTTGGGTTTCGACAACAAAGATGCCCCTTGGCAATGAAAAGGGTGAAATTGTTGGGACATTTGGTATATCAAGAGATATCACAGATCGAATGTTAGCTCAGGAAGCGCTTCGAGAAAGTGAAATGCGTTTGAGAACCCTCAGCGATAACCTCCCACTAGGTCTTGTTTTTCAAATGGATTCTGGAATTGATGGAAGCAAGAGGCATTTTACCTACATCAGCGCTGGGGTAGAGAAGATTCATGGGGTTACTGTAGAGGATGTGCTGAAAGATTCAAGCTGCCTTTATGGCCAGCTTTACGAAGAGGATAGGGTAAAAATGATGAAAGCCGAGGAAGAAGCGATGTCGAATTTTCAACCCTTACGGGTTGAAGTTAGGTTCAGAGCTAAGAACGGAGAACTTCGTTGGATACTAATATCATCGGCACCCAGACGAATTGCGAATAATCATCTTATCTGGGATGGCATTGAGTTTGATATCACCGAACGAAAAAAGGCTGAGGATGCTCTAAGCTTAAGCGAAGAACGATTCCGCAAGGTGATTGACGCAACCAACGATGCTGTTTGGGATTGGGATATTATTTCAAATAAGGCTTTCTTTAGCGATCGCTACTATACCATGCTTGGTTTTGAACCGGGTGAGTTTGAGGGCAGCTACGACAGTTGGCGCAGTTTGGTTCACCCTGATGATATAAAGTATGCAGAAACAATAATTCGAAAGCATATTCAGGAGCAACTCTCGGAATTTAATTTAGAGTTTAGACTAAAAACCAAGAACAACAGTTGGAGGTGGATTCATGCCAGAGGAAAAGTAGTAAAAATTGACGAAAATGGGAATCCAACAAGGCTTGTGGGAACCCATACCGATATAACAGAACGTAAGCTTGCCGAGGATGCTCTTAAGGAATCGCGCAATTTACTGCTATCGGTGCTAAACACAATTCCCGTTAGGGTTTTCTGGAAGGATTTGAATTTAAATTACTTGGGATGCAATAAGTCTTTTGCAAAGGATGCAGGCTACACAAACCCAAAGGAAGTGATTGGAAAAGATGATTTTCAGATGGGATGGCGCGAGCAAGCTGAAAAGTATAGAAGTGATGATTTATCAGTGATAAATTCAGGATACCCAAAAATTGGATACGAGGAGCAACAAACTACACCTAAAGGCGAAAAGATATGGCTTAGAACAAGCAAAATCCCCCTCTATTCGCCAGATGGAAAAATCGAAGGGGTTTTAGGAACATACGAGGATATAACTGAAAGCAAAATAGCTAAGGATGCATTGCTTCAAAGCTATGCCGAGAATAAAGCCATTCTTTCGGCAATACCAGATCTAATGTTCATCTTTAATAGAGAAGGAGTGTTTCAAGATTACTATGCACCCGAAGACGAGGATTTACTCGTTTCCCCCGAACAGTTTATCGGTAAGCATATTACAGAAGTTTTACCTGAGCCTCTTGCAAGCCAAACATTTGATCACCTAAAGAATCTCTTTGCAACTAACGATGAGCAGTTCTACGAGTATCAGATTGATGTGAATGGAGACGTGAAAATTTTCGAAGCTCGTATGGTAAAGAGCAACGATGACAGAGCAATATCTATTGTAAGAGATATTACAAGTAGAAGACAGTATGAGGAGGCAATTGCACTTGAGCGCACATACTTCGAACAGCTCTTTGAGAGTTCCCCAGAAGGAGTTACCATTCTTGATGTAAATGATTGTGTTTTACGTTGCAATGAAGAGTTTACAAGAATGTTTGGTTACTCATCGGAGGAAGCTGTTGGAAAGCCAATTAATTCACTCATAGTACCCGAAGAGCTTAAGGATGAAGGACTCTTTCTTACCAATTCTGTGGCCGATGGTCGGCTTATTATGCATGAAACCAAAAGGAAGCATAAAGATGGTATGCTGATAGATGTTTCAATTCTGGGGAAACCCATTCAGTTTAGGGGAGGACAGATTGCAGTGTATGGCATCTATCGAGACATTAGCGATAGGAAAAGGGTAGAGGATGAGCTTATTCAGAAGAGCCATGAAATTGAATCACAGAACGAAGAGTATAGGCTTTTGAATGAGGAACTCCTGGTTGCTAAGGAAAAAGCAGAGGAGAGCGACAGGTTGAAATCGGCCTTCCTAGCAAATATGAGCCACGAGATTCGTACCCCAATGAATGGGATTCTTGGATTCTCACAGCTTCTTACCAACCCAAATATTAAGGAGGTTGATCTTGAACAATACGTGAATGTTATACAGGGCTGTGGTAATCAGTTGCTTACAATTATTAACGACCTAATCGATATATCTAAGATTGAGGCAAATCAGATCACCATTATTAACTCAGAGCTTAATCTTAACAAGCTGCTTCATGAGCAATACTTGCTATTTAGCAAGAAGGCCGATAGTATGTTGCTTGAATTCACTTACACATGTGGGCTTCCCGATCAGCACAGCTCAATTGTAACCGATGCAGCTCGATTGAAACAGATTTTGACCAACCTGTTAGGTAATGCTTTTAAGTTTGTTAAGGAGGGGCACATTCGGTTTGGATACTATCATAGAGGAAATCATCTCGAATTTTTTGTTGAGGATAGTGGCATTGGCATAGTTGAGGAGCATCACCAGCTTATCTTTGAACGGTTTAGGCAGGTAGAAACAAAGTTGTCCAGCCAAACAGGAGGGACAGGACTGGGATTGGCAATTTCGAAAGCATATATCAATAAAATGGGAGGGGAAATTTGGGTTAAATCAAAGCCTGGGGTTGGCTCAACGTTCTATTTCACACTACCATACTCCCCCGCAAAATATATGTATGATCAAGAAGAAGAATTAATTACATCATGTATTAGCACAATTAAAGCAGGAAAGGTTGTGTTAGTTGCCGAAGATGATGACGTTAACTACTTTTTTATAAGGGAGATGCTTTCAGATACACCCCTGGAAATAATTAGAGCAAAGAATGGGACGGAGGTTGTTGAAGCAGTTCGTGCAAACCCAAAAGTTGACATCGTTCTGATGGATATTAAGATGCCCGAGATGGACGGTTACGATGCGACCCGTGAAATCAAGAGCTTGCGTAAAAACCTTCCGATTATTGCTCAAACCGCTTATGCCTTCACTTCTGACCGAGAGAAAGCACTCAAAGCTGGCTGCGATGATTATATTTCAAAACCTATTGAAAGATTGAAACTTATTGAAATGATTGCCAAATACTTAAAGTATTAAATCCCCTTTACTAGTTGAGCGATAAGGTTTAACATTATTACTTCATCAATAGGTTTGGTAATGTAACCGCTACTACCTGCTTGTAGTCCAATTACCTTGTCTTCTATAGTTGCGTAAGCCGATTGGATAACTATGTGAACCTTACTATTGAGGGCTTTCAATGGCTTTATTAAATCAATGCCGTTGTAATCGGGTAACCTTAAGTCAAGGAGTATCACCTGAATCTCGGGGTGAATTGCTAGGATATCAAGCCCAACTTTTCCTGTGTGTGCTAGCCAAACTGTAGCTCCAAGGCTCGAAACAATCTCGCTAAGGTAATCGGCGTTAATCTCGTCATCCTCAACGATTAGAACCGAAATGCCGGATAATGTGTGTATTAGGTTTGTAGATTCTTTTTGTTTTACCTTAACCTTTCCCTTCTTGTAAGGAATTGTAAACATGAATGTTGAACCAGTATTTTCTTCTGATTCTACCCAGATATCACCTCCCATAAGCTCAACCAAACCCTTAGAGATTGCTAAGCCCAAGCCCGTTCCGCTTGAAATAGGGTTTTCTCCTGAATGAACTTTGTGGAATCGGTTAAAAATAACCTTATGCATCTCAATTGGGATGCCGATACCTGTGTCTTTTACTAAGAAAAGAATGTTGTTCGAATCTTGGAGCTTACATCCAATTTCTATTGAACCTTCTTTTGTAAATTTGAGAGCATTTTCAATTAGGTTGAAGAGAACCTGCTTTAACCTTCCAAAGTCGGCAAGAACAAGTTCGTCGGGTGCCAACTGATTTGAAACATAAATGCGAACAGGAGGGCTTCCTATTAGCTCGATGCGAGCCTGAAAAAAGTCAAGAAGCTCATCGAGGAGTTGTTCTACGCTTCCATAGTTTTCCTCGATTACCAGTTGGTTTGCTTCAATCTTTGAAATATCCAGAATATCATCAATGATCTTAAGTAAGTCGTTGGATCTTCTTCGGATAATTTGAACGTAATGGCTTTGCTTATCTTTAGTAAGGCTTTGATTTGTAAGGAGTCCTGAAAAACCCATGATAGCGTTCATGGGGGTACGAATCTCGTGGCTCATGTTGGCCAAAAATGCGCTCTTGAGCTTATCGGCAGCAATGGCTCTTTCCTTTGCTTCGTTAAGTTCTTCGTTTTGTGCAGCGTATTCCTCGTTAAGGGCAGCGTACTCTTCGTTTCGTTTTGTAAGTTCCTTATTTAAATTGATAAGTTGTGCTTCGGCCTTTTTTCGGGCTGTAATATCTCGGCTAATAGAGATTACCCTATCATAACCAAGAAGGTTTACCTTCGAAAGGTGCACCTCCTCCCAGAAATAGCTACCATCAATCTTCTTATTTAACCATTCAAAAACTTGTGGCCCATCGGTAGCTGACTTTCTAATCCATTGAAGGGCATCCTCAAGGCTGTATGGTTTTTCATGATAGTAACCAAAGCTTACCAGTTCTTCAATGCTCTTTAGTCCATAAGATTTAATGGCGTTTTCATTAGCATCAATAACCTCTGCGGTTTCGGCATTGTGAATGATAATTGAATCGGCTGCTAGCTCAAAAATAGTACGATAGTTCTCCTCGCTTCTATGTAAAGCCTCTTCCATGTGCCTTTGCTCTGTAACATCCCTAACAATTGAAAGAGCCTTATCCTCACCCATTTTAACCATTCTTGCATCGAAATAACATTCCGAATTGTTAATTTCAAGGACGTAAGAGTAAAATTGAGCTTTTCCAGTCTTGAATAGTTGTTCGAGATAGTACTTATTTAATTCTGCAATCTTGGGAGGAAGCAGGTCAAAAGAGTTCTTTCCAATGAACTGTTCTGGGGGAAGCAGCAGTTTATCACGATCCAGTGCATGATAATCAAGAAAAATACCCTCCTTACTGAAAACAAACATCATGTCTGGTATGGCTTTCAGCACTGCTTTGAAACGCTGGTTGCTTTCGGCAAGGGAAATTTCAATTTGCTTTTGAAACGAAAAATTGGTTATAATCCCCCTGAGTCCAGAAAAAACCTTGTTAATAAGGATTGGAGTGTAGCTCACAAGCCCACTAAACGTGCTACCATCCTTTCTAATCAACGTGTATTCTTTACTTTGCTTGAAGTCGAATGATTGGGAGTTGATAATCTCAATCACACCCTGTCTTTGTTCGGGAATAATGGTTTGAAGAAAGTTTAGTTTCCCAATCACTTCATGCTCCTCGTATCCAAATTCATCTAAACCGTAGTTGTTTACAAAGGTGAAGTAACCAGCACTATTGGTTTCCCAAACTGTCTGTGGAAGGAGAGTTACAAATTGGAAGAATCTTTGCTCGCTCTCTTTGAGTTGCTTTTCGGTTGATATTTGGGACTCAATGTTGGTTACAATACCCCTAACACCCTCGAAATTATTACCTTTTTTCAGTGATGATAGGTAGACAACAGCAGAAAAAAGAGACTCATCTTTTCGTCTAGCAATAAATGGATACCCAATTACATCTTCTGAAACAATGCTTTCTAAACCACCCGACTCCATCATTATCCGCAAATTTTCCCTATCCTGCTGCGATAGCATATCAAGAAACGAGAGTTTACCAATTATTTCATTTTCATCATAACCAAACTCCTTTAAGGAGTATCGATTAATGAAAGTGAAAACACCAAACCGGTCAGTTTCAAATACCGATTGGGGTAACATTTCCACCAGATCGAAGAATCGTTTCTCCTCAGCGTGAAAACTTCTTTGAATATTATCACCAGCAGCAACAAACCCTTCTTCTTCAATGGTTATAGGTTTTAAACCAATTGTCTCAAGGTGGGCAATTCCTTCAAGTTGAGCCAATAAACTATTGTATTCTCTGGCAACCTTTAGGATTCGTTCTTTTAATTCCTTGGAATTAAGCATTCATTATTATATGAGAAATTACTATTTAAAAGCTTTTTCAGGAAGCCCATCCCCTTTCAGGCTTAGCCTGGCAAAGTATTCGGGAACTGGTTTGCCTAGGAGGGCATCGACATACATTCTTGCTAGCCCCATTCCAAGCATGAAACCCTGTCCGCGTAAGCCAGTAAAAAGGCCATTCTCAGGGTCGATGAACATTCTAGGTTCAACATAGTAGCCAGCCCAAACGGCTTGAAAACCAACTGAGCTGAGCTCAGGTATCCAGTTTGCGAATACTTCGGAAGCAATCTCAAGAAAATCCTGGGAGTTAACCTTAAGGTTTTTCTCTGTTTCCTTTGGGTCGATTGCAGGTGACGCACATCCGATAATTTGACCCGTTTCGGCGAGCTGCTGGCCGTAAACAGCAACAAACCCTTTGTAATTCCTACGGTCGATAAGCATGCCAAGAGGGGAGTCGTTAATCCCCATGAACGGTAAACGACGTGTGATAAATGCCTGATGCTTAACTGGATATATGCCAGTATTGATGCCCAACTGTTTTGAGAATTTTTCACCTGTTGGACCAAGGGCATTCACAAACACCTCAGCATGGTACTCGATGTAGCTCTTGTCGTGGTCGCGAACAAGTGCAATATATCCATCCCCATTGCGTTGAACGCTAATCAGTTCACAATCTTCCTTCACCATGCCGCCTTTTTCAATTCCCAGCTTACGCAGCAGGTCAACCACTTTGCCAGGTGTAGCTTGCCAGCAATTACTTGTAATAAGTGCTGCTTGGTAAGTGGCAAGGTTTGGGTTAAAGAATGGTGATATTTCTTTCTGAAAGTCTTTGGGCTCCACCATCTTTGCATCGCTCCATGCCCTTGAGGCATCGAGTGCTTTGAATGTTGCCTCATCGTGAGCAAAGCTCACATAGTTGATGGGTCGGTAATCGATGTTGCTAATCTCCTGTAGCTCACGAAAAATCTGGTGGTTTGCAGAAGCAATTTGTGATATTTCAGGGAGAGAAAATGCGGTTCGGCCTCCAGCAATGTTGCGCCAGCTTGCACCTCTACCATAGTTGAGCATTACAGGCTGAAGCCCCTCATCGGCCATGTAACGGAAAAGTGCACTTCCTGCAATCCCCCCGCCAGCAATAAGGGTTTTAACTTTCTCTACCCTAGCAGGTTTGCCATTTATTCCGGTTATATATGTTTCAGGTACATCTTTTGGGTAGAGTTCTCCCATGCTCACCTGATTGCTCAACGGACCTCGAGGTGTTGGCTCGCCAACAATTTGAATTCCTTTTGGGATTAGGGCCGTTTTTAACCTTTTTATGCATCTTTTTCCCCTACAAGCTCCCATGCCAAGGCGGGTTGTATGCTTAACCTCATCGGCCGAAATAAAGGTTCTGTCTCCTATCGTTTCAAGGATTTCGTCCATGCTAACATCATCGCAATGGCATACGTAGGTCTTCTCCTCAGGTTCGTAGTCGGTGAAATGGAGTTGAACAGGCTCTGGGTAATCGCTTTTAACAATGAAACCTCTTGCTTGAATGAGGTCATCGTTGTGAACATCCTTGCTCTTCACCCGAGCAATGTTTGTTTTGTTTGGTTTTCGAAGTATCTTTTCGATGGTACCTTCCCCTAGTATTCGTCCATTGTTGTCAACCAAAAATACCTCTGCTCCTTCATTTGCTTCATACTCAATGGGTAGGAAAAGCCAGTCCTTGCGATAGCTGTAACCAAAGATTGCCAGACCTGGGCACTGGTAAACGCAGTCCATGCATCCAATACACTTTTCAAAATCGATTTTTGGTACTGTGCTGGTTGAGGTTTTGGTAATTGCACCGTGAGGGCAAGCAAACTCGCAGGGGTTACATGCAAAACCATAGAGGCAATCAATCAGTACGAAGGGCTTTTGGTTCTTTCTGTCATCGGTGGGTATAAAAGGTTCTTCAATGACTCTTATAGGGTGCTGTTGGCTATCGATATACTCCTTGCTTACGGCTAGGTATGCGTCGTAGTTGTACCTTTCGCCCATTTCTTGTAGGATTTCGTAGGCAACCTGTTTCCCTCGAAGCACAGCACTGGTACCTTCGCCAATTCGAATGGCATCGCCTGCTCCGTAGCAGTAACGGCCGAAAATTTCGTTTCCTTTAATCAATAGCTGATCATCGGGGACAAGCCCGGTGCAGATATTAATTGCGTCGATTCCTTCGATAACCTGTTCTGTTCCAGATATTGGTTTAAAATTCTCACAATCGGCAATTACTGCTCCCACTATCCCTGTACGATCCTTGTTGGGAAGGGCTTTTATTAGAATTTTTCCAAGCATAATGGGTATTCCTAGCCTTCTAACTCTATTTGCCTGAACAGGGAACCCCCCTTCGCGAGGCATTGCCTCAACAATGGCCTTTACCTTTGCTCCTGCCTGCATTAGCTGGTAGCTTGTTAGGTATCCAATATTTCCAGCTCCAACGGTAAGTACGTTTTTCCCGAGAAGGGTAAACTCCTGGTTCATCATTTTTTGAACTACGGCTGCAGTGTAAACCCCTGGTACATCATCGTTTTCGAATGTTGGCATGAATGGTACGGCTCCTGATGCAACAACAAGATGGTCGGCTTCAACGTAGTAAATCTCTTCTGTTTTGATGTTTTTTACCGCTATTCTTTTCCCTTCCAGAATATCCCATACCGTGCTATCCAGGAAGATACCCTCAAGACTCTCGCCCGCAAGTGTTTTGGCAATGTCGAAGCCACGCATCCCTCCAAACTTTTTCTCTTTTTCGAAGAAGAAAAACTGGTGTGTTTGCATGTTGAACTGCCCGCCAATGGTTGAGTTGTTGTCGATAACAATGTTTTCTATTCCATGATCGAGCAATACCTCACGGGTTGCTAAACCTGCTGGTCCTGCGCCAATTATTACAACCCTTGTTTTGTAAACTTTTGCCGAAAGCTGCTTATTTGGGGTTTTGACTTTAGGTGTGAATTCTTTAGGGATTTCCTTCACTTCGCAAACACCATCAACTTGAGTAATGCAAATCCTTTTTATTTGCCCATCGACAAGCATCTCGCATGCGCCGCACTTACCTATACAGCACTCTAAACTTCTTTCACGATTATCGATGCTGTGGCTGTGTACGGGGAATCCAGCCTGATGCAATGCAGCAGCAATGGTGAAACCCTTTTCACCTTCAACTACCTTACCCTCAAAAGAAAAGGTGGTTTTCCCAGGATTAGGAACATCAAGAATGGGATGAGTATTGATTTTTAGCATTTTATGAAGTTTTTGTTGTTAACAATAGCTAAGTATTCTTTGGCTCAAAGTTAGCTTAGGTTTTGAAACCAACCAATGATGTTTGTCAGTTATAGTTGAGGACATCACTAAAAAAATGAATCCAACCCATACTTTTTTACTTTGGTTTAAGTAGGTGTTTTTCAATAAGCTGAAACAATTCTAACCTAAGAATGGGCTTTGAGAGGTAGTCAACACAACCAGCTTTAAAGCATTCCTCTCTATCGCTCGACATGGCGTAAGCCGTAAGGGCAATTATGGGTATTCTAGGATGCGATTTTCTTATTTCCTTTGTTGCCTCAATTCCATTCAGCTTAGGCATCTTAATATCCATTAGGATAAGATCGATATTTGAGGTTTCATTAACAAGATTAATAGCTTCAAGGCCGTTTCGCGCATGGATACTTATTGCACCTGCTTCATCCAGTATTTCACGAATAAATATATAATTTGCCTCTTCGTCTTCAGCAATAAGGATAGTCTTTTCCTTGAACCTAAAATCTGTGTGTTTGATAATTATATCCTCATCATGATTGTCATAGAAGGGTTTGTAGGGTAAAGTGAAGTAGAAGGTAGAACCCTTTCCGTATTCCGATTCAACCCAAATTCTGCCTCCGAGCATTTCAATAATTGCTTTGGAAATTGGGAGCCCAAGCCCAGTTCCTCCGTACTGGCGGTTCGATTCCATTTCAACTTGATGGAATCGTTCGAAAATTAGTTCGAAGTTTTCAGGTTTTATCCCAATCCCACTATCCTTAACGTAGAATTCAATGTTTTCGCCTTTTACCTGGTAGCCAATGTCAATGTAACCTTCTTCGGTAAATTTTGAAGCATTGCTAACAAGGTTAGTAAGAATCTGTCCAAACTTATTTGGATCGGTAAGTATGTCGGCATGGCTGTCGGGAAGTGAATTTGATACCCGAATTTGAACACCATGCTGAATTGTTTGGGGAGTGAAGATTTGCTGAATTCTTGATATGGTTGAGTTAATATTGGTTTTTCCAAGGTGAATATCCATTTGACCTGTTTCAATCTTGGCAATATCAATCACATCGTCCACAACACTAAGAAGTTGATTACAAGAGGTGTTGAGTATTCGAGTGAAGAACTCTTTCTTCTCAACTGTCATTGAGGGGTTTAAAAGAAGGTCGGCGAATCCAATGATGGCATTCATGGGTGTCCTTATCTCGTGGCTCATATTTGCTAAGAAGGCTGTTTTGAGACGGTCGCTCTGTTCGGCTTTCTCACGTGCAGCAACAAGTTCTTGGTTTATCTTGTTAATCTTTTCGTTGCTTTCTGTTAGTTCCTCATTAAGAGCCAAATACTCTTCATTCTTTTCTTTTAACCTATGCTCGCTTTCGCGAAGTGCGTCGAGGGCTTTTTTCCTTTCTGTAATGTCGGTAAAAATTATAAAGTTTAGAACACCTGTGCTGGCTAATCGGAATTCAACCTGACGAATGGTACCATCCTTACAAGTTACAGGGTACTCCATTGGTTTAACATCGGTTCCTTGGTGGATTGCCTTATTGATTGCATTGTTCCATTCTTTTTGTACTTTTCTTCTAAATGTCACGTCAGGATAAGCCCTTTTAAGCCAACTTTCTAAATCTGGTATATCGTTGATGGTGTAACCAAACAATTCTACAAATTTCTGACTGACATATAGAGCATTCTCGTGTTTGTCGGATATCACGATGCCAATAGGAGCAAGCTGAGCAAAGGTTCTAAACCGTGCTTCACTTTCACGAATGGCTTTCTCGGCCAGCTTACGCTCTGTAATCACCTCCGAGTATAGAATAACTCCCCCTATACTTCCATTGGCGTCATACCAGGGACGACACTCCCATCGAAACCATTGGAGAGTTCCATCGGATTTTGTAAAAGTATCCTCTTCATTACTAATCACTTCACCCTGTAGGGTTCGCTGGAAAATATCCTGCCATTTTGGTGGAAGGTTTGGAAAAAGTTCATTTACTTTCTTTCCAACAACCTCAAATCCTTTAATACCATAGTCGTTCAGATACCTCTGGCTTACATATACATAGCTTAAATCACTGTCAAGAATGGCAACCGCGCTATTGTCGTGCTCAATGATATAACGCATGAGTTTATCCCAATGGGTTAGCTTTTCCTCGGCAATTTTCTGTTCAGTTACATCCATAACGGTTGACACCATGGTGTTTTGCTCGATAAGAGGAATATTCACAGCGTTGATTATCCTTTTGGTGCCATCCTTTCTGGTTGCCATAATACTATCCCACTTCATACGTTTTGGATCACCCGATTTGATATCAGCCATAACCCTTGCCAACAGTTCTTCCCTGTAGGCTTTATCGGGGTACACATTCTCGAAGAACGACTGAATGCTATGCATTTCTTGTGCTGTCCAGCCGTAAATTTCCTCGAACTTTATGTTTGTATAAGTGGCTTTACTATCATCAAGGTTATTGAGCGCAATACCAATTGGAAGGTTATCAAGTACAGTTTGGATGAAGGTGTTCTTCTCCTTAAGGCTGATATCGGCCATTTTTCTGTCATGTATATCCCTCCCAACGCCAATAATCTCAATTACCCTCCCGTTATCGTCAACCATTGCTTTATCGACCCATTCAATCCAGCGCCAACCATTCACCGTTTTAGCTCTCTGCTCCAAACGGCAAGTGTATGGGGGGCTTTCTAGCTGTTGCATTATTTCAAGGGTAGATTCTATGTCGTCTTGGTGAACCAGAGGTATAAACTTTTGCCCAATTAGCTCCGATTCTCTTTTTCCAAACAATTTGCAGTAGGAAGGGCTTACGAAAAGGAAACGCCCCTCGTTGTCAACTTTTACAATTAAATCATTCTGGTTTTCAATAAGAAGACGATACTTTTCTTCACTTGCCCGAAGTGCTTCCTCGGCTTTTTTTCGCTCCGATATCTCAGTGCCGGTGCTTAGTATGGCTGGTTTTCCCATCCAATTCACTTGCTTCACGTAAAGCATTAAGGGGAATACTGTTCCGTCCTTTCGTCGATGGGTTACCTCAAAGGATGCTTCGCCATAAATTTTTATATCCCTAACTCGCTTTTCGATAAGTTCAGCACTGTCGGGTGAGTCAATATCCCGAATATTCATTTTTAGAATTTCATGAAGATGATAACCATGATATTCAAGGTTTTGCTGGTTGGAGTAAATGAAATTTCCCTTGAAATCGTGTACTGTAATGGCACTTGGAGCAAGGTCAAGCATTGAGGCAAGGTTGGCAATTTGCTCTTGAGCTTTTTTTCGGTCACTGATATCTCTTACAGTAACTATAATAATCACTTGATTATTGAGGATATGCTTTTTTGCTGTCACTTCACCTGCAAAAACAATATTGTTCGATCGAAGTAACGATAATTCCAGATTTGTGATAATCTTATTCTCTTCAATCACTTCCATGAATGAGGTGAGGGCAATGGGATGTGACTTTTTATCAAGAAATTTGATAAAGTGATTGCCTAGCATTTCCGATGGTTCAAGCCCAAAAAGTTCCTTGGATGCAGGGGAAGCATAGGTAAGAACACCTTCTTCGTTAACGAATGCAATAAGATCGGTTAGCTGTTCGGCAATGGTTCTAAATTTGGTTTCACTTTCCAAAAGTGCTTGTTCTGCCAGCTTTTGCTTCGAGATATCCCTTGATATTCCATGAAAACCTATTGGTTTTCCTTGTGAATCTCTTATGAAGCTAACGTTCATGGAAATCCAAAGAAGAGAACCATCGGCTTTGTAATGCTGCGCTTCGATGACCCTGGATCTATTCGGGTCAAAACCATGTTTCTTCTCGTTTTCCAACTCCTCGTTAAGGATTAGTATTAATTTTTGCAGCTCCTCAGGTGGAAATTTTTCTTCTAATGTTTTTGCCATGTGAGCGCTAACCGATTCACCAATAACTGTCTCAACGGAAGGGCTAACATAGGTTGCTTTTAAGTTAAAATCAAGGGTCCAAACCACATCAGAAGTATTCTCGGCAAGCTGTCGATACTTCTCCTCGCTGCTTCGGAGTTTATCCTCTGCATTGATGCGATTATAGGCTATCGACGCTTGTTTTATGAAAGCCTCTATGGTATCGACATTCGCAATAGTTTCCCGTTTTGGAAAAACCATGGTTGCGTTAGCAACAAGAAGGTTGTTAGAAATGATTGCAATACCGTGTATGCTATTTATGTTAAGCAACTTTTCGGCTGCATAGGCAATGGTTCGGGGAACTTGTCCAAAGGTTAGCTCAGAGATACCTCCCGAAAATTTTCGAACCTTCCCCTCACTTAGTTCGAATAATGAGCTGTCGAAACGATAGGTTTTACCTACAGGATGATAGCCAATAATCGATGATACACCCTTGATTCTTCTGCTTTCACCATAAACGGTCTCAGTTTTGAGAAGCTGATTGCTATTGTCAATGGAGTTTATAATTATGTAAGCCTTTGGGTTCAGCTTATGAAGTATTTCCCCTAGGTAGTTGTAAAAATCTGTTAGCGATGTGATTTCATTAAAGCCTAATGCTGTCTCAGCGAGTAATGTAATACTCTTGTGACTCTCAAGTAGTTCATGTTCAGCAGCCTTCCTTTCAGTAATATCTCGACCAACTGCAATAACCACTTTTTTGCCAAAAAAGGTTCCGGGCGAAAGGGTTACCTCTTTTGGAAATATTGTTCCATCGGCTTTTTTGCCCCAAAACTCGATACACTGAGGTTCTCCGTTAAAAGCTTTTTGGTGAAGCTTAGCTATCTCATTAATATCGTTTTTGCCTTGAGCAGAAAGGAATACGGGCGTTTTCCCTAAAATATCTTCACGTTTTAAATTATAGAAGTTTAAGGCAGTTTGATTTACTTCAAGAAATACACCTTTCTCATCCTGAATATATACAGATTCAGAGATACTGTCGAGAATTCCTTTGTAGGTTTGGTGTGAAATACGAAGCTTCTCCTCAGCCTTTTTTTCATTGGTTACATCTTTTACTATTTCAACAACGCCAATAATATTTCCATGCCTGTCGAAAGCCGGCAGGGATTTGGCTCTCCATATTCTACCATCATCTTTTATTAGCTCAATGCTAGTTGATTCTTTGCTTTTAATTGTTATTGCTACCGGACATTCGGGGCATGGCTCTGAAAAATTTGAAAAATTCTGATAGCATGGTACTTCTATTATTTCATCAATTCTTTTATTAATCATCTCGGTAGCAGCTCTATTTGCCCATAATACCTTAAGATTTAAATCGTGATAGATAACCATTTCCGAGATTGAGTCGAGAATTATTTGCTTTTCAACTCTCTGTCTTTCCAACTCCTGAGAGGTAATACTTAATTCTTCAACAATTTGAGTTAGCTCTTCATTTAGGGAGATATAGGCTTCGTTTTGTTCTTGAAGCTGCTCTTCTTTTATCGATATGGAATTTTCTTCTACCAGGAAGTCATTGCTAGAAAAACTACCTAAGACACCAAAAATTTGCTCGAAAGTACTGTCTTTTATATTATTAATACCTTCATTCAGCAAAAGTATTTCCCTTATTTCTTCTCGAAGTTTGCTTCTTCCTTTTTCTAATTCACTCATAAACATGCTAATAGTCAAGTAAACCAATAATTGGTAATTGATATCACTAGAAATTTTGAAAATCTAATTTACGAAAATAAACAAAACAGACTACTTTTGCTAAAAAAAATGACCATGAAAAGAATGCTACTTGTTTTCTTTGCTTCGATTGTAATATCGGCAAATGTCAATGCTCAGTGGAGTTCCAACCCGTTGGTTAACACTCAAATTACAAGTTTAGTTGCTGAGCAGGAACTTCCAAAAATTGCACTATGTCCCAATGGCGATTATTACATTGGGTACTTTTCAAACGAGAACGGTAATTACAACATCCGTCTTCAACGTATCGACAACAATGGCATTATTCTGTGGCAGCCCAATGGTATTCTTGTGAGTAGTCACCCTTCAATGAGCTGGATAACCGATTGGGATATGGTAGCCGACCACGATAACCATGCAATTCTAGCTTGGCAGGATATAAGATCGGGTGGCGACAACAATGTTTATGCTTACCGTATTTCTTCTAATGGAGAATTTGTTTGGGGCCCAAATGGAATTCCTCTTTCTAACTCATCGGATTTTGATGCAACACCAACATTAACAGTTACATCGGCTAATAACACCATTGTAGCATGGCAGTCGAATTTGAATGTTATTATTACCCAAAAGCTTAATGCAAATGGTGAAAAACTCTGGGGGGAATGGGGCATAACTCATAGTTGTCCAAACCGTTACACCTGGCCTTAGCTAATGCCTGTGGGTGATGATGAGTTTATCATGAAGTTTTTTGAGGATAGTGGTCCAGGCTATTCACCTTTTAGGAAAATACTTGCCCAAAGGTTTGACAGCAACTGCCAACCTGTATGGCCAAACAATACCCTTGTTTATGATCAGGGTAGTATAAATGGTTGGTATCAGATACTTCCATTCATTAACGATGGCAACGATGGTTTTTACATCGCATGGTACGACTACCGTTTGTCGGGGACAATTGCTTCTGCATGGGTTCAACATGTTAATGCAAACGGGCAACCTCAATTCCAATCGAATGGTGTTCTTCTATCAACTAGCGATGCAACTCACCAGTTCTACCCTTTCATTGCCAGTCCAGCCGATGACCCAAACCTTTACGTATTTTGGAGGGAAGTAAACTCACTTCAAACCCAATGGGGTTTGTATGGTCAGAAGATTTCGCCTGAAGGCCAGCGTCTATGGGGAGATATTGGCAAAGTATTGATCCCGGTTTCAAGTTTGAGTGTTTCACCCCAATATACTACCTCAATTGAAAGTGATATACTATTTGTATATACACAATCAAATGGAGGTTCAAATGAAGCAATCAAGGCAACCCGACTCGACTCAAACGGCAATTCTGTGTGGGAGGGAGGCAGCATTGATGTTAGTTCTACAGTATCGCTAAAATCGAGAATAGAAGTTTCTAAGTTCGATGGTAACCAATGGGTTATTTCATGGAATGACAGCCGGGATGGTGGTTTTAACATATATGCACAGAACCTTCTTCCCGATGGGAGTATGGGGGCACAAGGTACCATCTCCGGAACGGTAACAATTGAAAACAACCTGGCATTGGTAACAGAAGTTGTTATTGCTGTGGGGTTTAACACTACTTACCCCAATGAGCAAGGATATTACAGCATTGATTTGCCTGTTGGAACTTATAGTGTTTCGGCCTCACACCCATTTACTCTAACACAAGTGATTGAAAACGTAGTGGTTAATTCTGGTGGTGAACCCTCAACCGTTAACTTTGAGCTAACAATGCTACGCAGGGATATGTCGTGTCAAGCCATTGATCAGTATGGTAATCAAATACATAATGTTGAGGTTACAATACAAGGGCCTGAAGATAGTTATACGGGCTTAACATCTTCTTCTCCCTTAGTTTTCGAGAATGTGCCCTATGGTCAATACACTGGTATTGCTTTGGCAGGAACAACTCCACCAACAATGGTTCAGGTAGAAACTGTTATCAATGGTTTCAATGGGGTTATCACCTTTATTTTCGATGTTGAGGAATTGGAAGCTGCTTTTGAGGTGGATGCCACTAGTGGATACGCACCGTTAACGGTGCAATTTACCGATTTAAGCTCCGGTGGCCCTGAATCATGGGCTTGGGATTTTGGCGATGGGAGCAGCTCAGATGAGCAGAATCCTCTACATTCCTACTCAATACCAGGCGTTTACTCTATTACATTAATTGTTTCAAACTTTTTTGGAAGCGATACCCTATTAGTCAATGAGATGATTGAGGTTCTTGAGCCTCTGGCAGCTCCCTCTGTTGAAACATTACCAGTTATTGAAATCATGCAAACATCGGCTAGTTCAGGAGGGACGGTTACCTCCGATGGTGGGGATGAGGTGGTTGCACGTGGTGTAGTGTGGAGTTTAAGCGAAAATCCAACCCTTGACGATAATCTTGGATTTACAATAGATGGTTCTGGTTTGGGCAATTTTACTAGTATAATCGTTGGTCTTTTGCCTGAAACAACATACTACATTAAAGCTTATGCTACCAATAGCATTGGGACTAACTTTGGTCAACAGGAAGTTTTCTCAACCTTGCCTTTAGCTCCTGTTGCAGCATTCTCTGCGACTGTTACTCAGGGTTATGCCCCTCTTACAGTTCAATTTACCGATGAAAGCTCACATTCTCCAATATCTTGGAGTTGGAATTTCGGCGATGGTAATACCTCAGATGCTCAAAATCCAACGCATACATACCTTGAGGTGGGTAGTTATACTGTTTCACTAGCAGTCTCCAACTCTGGTGGTAACCATACAGAAACAAAAGTTAACTACATAACTGTACTTCAGCCTTTAGCTATTCCAACAGTTGTAACCCACGAAGTAACAAACGTAACTACAAACGAAGCGCAATCGGGTGGCGAAGTTACTTCCGACGGAGGTGCTGAAGTTACCGTAAGGGGGGTGGTTTGGAGTACTTTTGAAAACCCAACCATTGAAAGTAATGAGGGCATTACCAACGATGGAGAGGGAGTTGGTGCATTTGTAAGCCATCTTGATGGATTAAATTCTTTCACGATTTACTTTTTAAGAGCTTATGCTGTTAATAGTGAAGGTGTTGGATATGGAAGTCAGGTTTCATTCACCACTCTTGATACGAGTATTGACATCAACACACTTTCCGATATTTCGGTTTTTCCAATTCCTTTTACAAAGCAAATCAACATTTCAAGCCGTTTTGCAATTGAAAGAATTTCAATTCTTACGGTTGGTGGTATCAAGGTGTTTGATAATCAGATAAATGGACTAAGCAAGGTTCAAGTTGATGTTGAAAACCTACAACGAGGAGTTTACATTATTAGTATCCTTTTAAGCGATGGGCAATTGGTTACAAAAAGGATTGTGAAGTAATACAAACTTTTTATAAAAGCGAAGAAGGCGGGTTTGTCCCGCCTTCTTTTGTATAACAATATTCCTAAACCTTTTATGAAATTGAGATCTGACGAGCAGGTTTTTCCTTAGCTTCCTCGCGTTTAGGAATGTTTACTTTTAGTATTCCTTCCTTATACGAGGCCATAATCTTTTCGCTATCCACGCTTTCTGGAAGAGTGAAACTACGCTTGAAGGTGGAGTAGCAGAATTCCCTCCGCATAATCCTCTCGTTCTCAACCTCATTCTTCATCTCTTTTTCGCATGAGATGGTAAGAACCTTGTTGTGAACATCTACTTTGAAATCTTTCTTTTCCATCCCAGGCGCAGCAAGTTCAATGGCAAAATCTTCTTTCGTTTCGGTTATGTTTACAGCAGGTACTGTCCCCACGTTGGGATTCTCAAAGAAGTTCGAAAGAAAGTCATCGCCGAAAAAGGCATCTACAAGATTTGGAATGTTTCGGTTTGTTCTTAACATTGGTATCATGGCTTAACCCTCCATATTTTAGTTTGACATTTATTTGTTTTATTAAGGTGCTTGAAGCACTTTCACCTTCAATTTAACAAATCGAATACCAATACTATTTTTATGACGAAACGTCTGTGTGTTGGAGGGGCGAAAATGACAGAATGGCATTATCTGCAGATGAACGCTAATTTACTGTTGACCTAATTACTAGTTCCCTGCTCTTCAAACGCCAAACGTCAAACGCTCATTCCTTCTTCCCGCTCCTCGGGTGAAACCTAATGATTGTATCTCTTAGGTATTGGCGATCGAGGTGGGTATAGATCTCGGTGGTAAGAATCGATTCATGGCCAAGCATCTCCTGGACAACCCTTATATCGCACCCTCCCTCCACGAGATGTGTGGCAAAGGAGTGACGGAGGGTATGGGGACTTATCGATTTTGTTATACCAGCATCCTTGGCGGCGTTCTTCACTATGGTGAAAATCATTTCGCGGGTAAGCTTCCGTCCTCGCCTGTTAAGGAATACTATATTCTCCGATGCTTTGTCGATTTTTGGTAGGCTATGCCTATCGGGCATATAAAGTTTAATCTCCTTTGTGGCCTTATGGCCAATGGGCACCATGCGTTCCTTGTCGCCTTTGCCAACTACCCTAATGAAACCCTGATCAAAATTTATATCAGTAAGCCTAAAGTTTACCAGTTCCGAAACACGAAGGCCACAGCTATAAAGGGTTTCAATGATTGCTTTGTTTCGTTGCCCCTCTGGTTTGCTTAAGTCGAATGTGGCTTCCATGGCGTCAATTTCCTCAACACTAAGGATATCAGGTAGTTTACGTGTCATTTTGGGTCCTTCTATCAGAGTCGAGGGGTCTTGATCGATAACCTCTTCAAGGATTAGATACTTGAAAAAACCCTTCACGCCCGAAAGGATTCGGGCTTGAGACCTATGGTTAAAGCCACTCTCATGGATAAACTCAAGGAATTGGCTAATATCTTCAGAGGTGAGCTCATCGGGCTGCTTCGAGAGCTTCTCTTCAGCAAAACGGCTCAAAACCTTAACATCCCTTTTGTATGCTTGTATCGAATTGTCCGACAACGACTTCTCAAGCCGAAGGAAACGAGTATAGTCATCAATAGCGTTTAACCAGCTCATGTGAAGAATATTACGCAAACCTAATGAAGACAAAGCTTCTAATCAACTTTTTCGTATCCAACGGGAATTATGTAAAGAGGTAATTCATTTTCACCTAGTTGTATTATATCTGAAACCTCATCATCGTTAAATGCGCCTACAGGCACTGAACCTAAACCCAAGGCAACTGCCTGGAGGTGTATGTTTTGGGCTACGTGTCCTGCTTCCATGCAGATGTAACGATGGGCCCTCTCGCCATAACGCTGCGAGGTTCGTTCTTCAATCATTGTGAAAAGGAAAACTGCTGGTGCGTCACTCACGGCGGTTTGCCCTAGTGACGCTGCTGAGAGCTTTTTTCGAAGATCATCGGATGAAATTTGGCTTAAGCTATGATTTTGGGGTGAGTACTTGTAAACACCGCTTGCAGCGAAAAGATAGGTTTCAAGGGGATAAGTGGCTCCTGCTGAGGGTGCTGTTCTGAATAATCTTTCGCCCCAGCTATGGGTTACCCCCTGAGCGGCCCAAAGTAGTTGAGATACCTGTTCTACAGTAAGCTGCTTATCGATAAATTGCCTCACCGATTTGCGGCTCTTAAGGGCTTCTTCTATCGACACTCGCCCTTTGAGCTGAGGATTAGGGAGTTTCCCTTCAAGGTTTCCAGAGGTATCTCCATCAAATGAGGTTGTGCCACAACTTGTTCCTACTAGCGCAAAAAAAATAGCAATGGGAATTATTCTTCTTGTCTTCATGGTTTTATATTTTTTGTTCAACTTATTGCCTATTATTCACAGTTACAAAGGTACATAATACCCTTAACAAATCAATAATATGTTAGACCTATATTCCTCTTGGAATTTTATAAAAACTTGAATAATAACGATATAATACTTGTGTTTGATTATTCGTTAATTAAGTTTACCTTTGCCACTCAACGAATGGATGAAGGTTTCTGAGTGATGTTATAGAACATTTGTTGTTGAAAAAGTGTTACATAGTAAAAATAACCTTAAAAAAATTCAGAATGATAAACACACAGGATGCCTCGCGGGTTGCAGTTATTACCAAGGATAAGAAGTACACCTACCAAGATCTTTTAAACTTAATTGAAGGCTACTCTTTGCTTTTTAGAGGAAAGGATTACAAGAAGATAGCCATCTATTCCGAGAATCGAATTGACTGGATTGCAGCTTTCTATGCAGGATGGAGGAACAATTGCATTGTAGTACCAATCGATTTTATGGCGTCAAGCCATGATATTGCATACATTTTGGGCGATTGTCAACCAGAGATAATGTTTATTAGCCCTTCACTTAAAACACAACTCGCAGATATCCAATCAAAAATACAGTATTCTCCTGAAATTGTTTTTTTTGGTGAGGTTCAACTACCCGAAATCCTTGAGATTATTGAATGGCATCAGCCTGGTGACGTTGAAGAAACAGCGGTAATTATCTATACCTCTGGAACAACCGGTAGTCCAAAAGGTGTGATGCTTTCCTACCAAAACCTGATTTCAAACGTCATTGGTGTTTCCCAAGAAGTTGAAATTTACACTCCAACTCGTCAGGTGCTAATGCTGTTACCTCTACATCACATCTTTCCACTCGCAGGATCTATGGTTGCCCCGCTATTTGTGGGCTCTACAATCGTTATGGCTCCTTCGATGCAATCATCCGATCTTTTAGAGACGCTTCGTAATAATCAGGTTGCCATTATGATTGGTGTTCCAAGGCTATACGAGTTAATCTATAAAGGAATTAAAGCTAAGATTGATGCTAGTGCCATAGGTCGGATTTTCTATAGAATAGTTCGGCTCTCGAGAAGCAGAAAACTTGCGAAAAAGATTTTTAAGAAGGTTCATGTTGGCTTTGGAGGCCACTTGGAGTATTTGGTAAGCGGGGGGGCTGCGCTTCCTAAGCATGTTGGAGATCTTTTTCAAACCCTTGGTTTCGATGTACTTGAAGGCTTTGGAATGACTGAAGCAGCTCCAATGATTACTTTTACACGACCTGGAAAAGTTAAGATTGGCTCACCTGGACAACCTTTACCCGGAATGAAAGTAGAAATACGTGATGGAGAAATAATTGCTAAAGGAAAGAACGTAATGAAGGGTTACTACAATCGTCCAGAAGAAACTGCTGATGTTTTAAAGGATGGCTGGCTTTATACCGGTGACCTTGGTCATTTCGATAAGGATGGATTCCTTTTCATAACCGGGCGAAAGAAGGATATCATAATCCTTTCAAGTGGGAAGAATATTAACCCCGTTGAGCTAGAGATTGATTTCGAAAAGAGCTTCGAGGCAGTTAAAGAGGCAGGGGTATTTCTTCATAACAACCATCTTCATATTGCTATTCTTCCAAATTATGAACTGCTTACTCAGCTAAACATCGAAAAAGTTGACGAGTACTTTAAGAACGAGATTATCCCTGTTTTCAATGGAAAGCTTTCTCCCTACAAGAGGATAATGAAGTTTGCAATTGTTCACACAGAGCTACCAAGAACCAGACTTGGCAAGATTCAGCGTTTCAAGCTGTCCGAACACGTTCAGCAAGCGGCCAAGAAGGATGAATTTGCAGATTATCAACCAACTAAGTATTACCTGGCGGTTAAGAGTTTCATAGAAACTCAAATCGATTTCGATATCCAACCTAATCACCATGTCGAATTTGACCTTGGACTTGACTCGTTAAACAAGATGAGCCTCCTCGATTACATCGAGAAAAGTTTTGGGGTTAAGCTCGACGAGAAGGGTTTGGTTAGTTTTCCTTCCATTAAACACCTGTCAGATTACATAAAGGAGAAAAGCCAGTGGTTCCGTGATGAGACAACCAGTTGGGCCGAGGCACTTAAGGAAAAGGTAGATCTTAAGATGCCAAAATCGTGGCCAACCCATAACTTCTTTAAAACTATAGCCAAGTACTTCTTTAAGATATACTTCCGTTACAGAGGCGAAGGAGTTGAGAACATCCCTGAAGGCCCATGTATAATTGCTCCAAATCATCAAAGCTATATCGATGGGCTTTTTGTGGCCTCGCTATTAAAAAGGAAAACGGTGAAGCAAACCTACTTCTATGCGAAAAAGAAGCATGTTAACAATGCCATTCTTAGGTTTCTTGCCCGTACAAATAATGTGATTGTAATGGATATAGATGGTGATCTGAAGGAATCTATTCAAAAAATGGCAGCGGTACTTAAGGAAGGGAAGAAAGTGATAATCTTCCCCGAGGGAACTCGTTCAAAGTCAGGTGAACTTGGGGAGTTCAAGAAGACTTTTGCTATACTAAGCACCGAATTGAACGTTCCTGTTGTCCCTGTCGCAATCGATGGTGCGCATAGGGCACTACCCGTAGGTGCTAAAATACCCCGAATATGGGCAAAGGTCAGGGTGAAGTTTCTAGAAGCCGTTAACCCTGAGGGACATACACCTGAGACCCTCACTGATGGAGTTCATAAGAAGATTGAACAAGTACTTTCAAAACAGGCAAGTTAAAAGTTAACTGATTTGAAAAAAAAAATCGCTCCCAAAAGGAAGCGATTTTTTTGTGGGCTGTACTGGATTCGAACCAGTGACCCCCGCCCTGTCAAGGCGATGCTCTAAACCAACTGAGCTAACAGCCCAAATAACCCGTAAGGATATTTTGATGCAAAAATAGAAAATCCTAGTTAATATTTAGAATTTTTCAAAAAAAAGCACGGCATTGTAACATATGTTACATTTTTCCCTTTCATCTTACCTTATGTTTGCATTGAAAATAGAATGTAGAACAAAAAATTACAATACAATGAAAAGGGATATCATAACTATCGATCGCGACCTCTGCAACGGATGTGGGTTGTGTGTAACCGGATGCCACGAGGGTGCGCTACAAATGATCGATGATAAGGCTGTTCTTATCAGCGAACTGATGTGCGATGGGCTAGGAGCTTGCATCGGCGAATGCCCAGTAGGTGCAATAACCATTGAGCATCGCGAGGCTGAACCCTACGATGAGGTGCTAACAATCAGCAAGATGGTTGCCAACGGTAAAAATTCGGTGACAGCGCATCTCAAGCACCTGAAGGACTACAACGAGAAGGAGTATCTCCGTCAGGGTGTAGAGTGGCTTCTGGACAATCAGGATAAGTATAGTTTTAAGACCGAAGAAGTACTGCACGAAGTTCATAATCATGTACCCAAGAACGCTAAAGCAGCCCAAGCATCAGTTCACGAGCACTCCCATGCACATGCACATCATCATCATGGTGGGGGAGGATGCCCTGGTTCAATGGCTCGAAGTTTTGGTGCTGGAACCGCAACTACAAGTGCTAGCAATGGTCAAATGGTTTCCGGAAAATCGGAACTCTCCCAGTGGCCAATTCAGCTTCATCTTATCAATCCCAATTCAGGCCAGTTTCATGGCTCAAATCTGCTGCTTGCAGCCGATTGCGTAGCCTTCTCCCTTGGAAACTTCCATAGTGAGTATCTAAAGGGAAGAACCCTTGCGATTGCTTGCCCCAAACTCGATTCCAACAAGGATGTGTACGTAGATAAGCTTACCGCACTGATAGACAATGCACAGGTGGACACCATAACCGTTATGAAGATGGAAGTACCTTGCTGCGGTGGAATCCTTCAGATGGCTAAGGTTGCCATGGAAAACGCCTCCCGCAAAGTTCCCATAAAGGTAGTTACCGTTGGGATACAGGGGGAGATATTAGAGAATGCTTGGGTTTAGATAGAACGCTGATTTCGCGGACCCGCCTGCCGCGGGCAGGTTTTGCTGGTCAACGCTAATTTTTCATCAATAAATCAACGAAAAATTTCTATATCCGCATCCTCTGAAACTCAATTAACTCAATTAACTCAATTAACTCAATTAACTTAATAACTAAAAACCATGTTCTGTTATCAATGTCAAGAAGCAGCGAAGGGAATAGGCTGCACCGGATTAAAAGGAGTTTGCGGGGTAACCCCCGAATCAATTGGTCTTCAAGACCTTCTTGTTCATCTCCTGAAAGGACTTTCAATATACTCAACCATTGCAAGGAAGCAGGGATTTGAGGACACACAGGTCAATCGCTTCATCAGCGAATGTCTTTTTGCCACTATAACCAATGCAAATTTCACTCAGTCCGATTTTCAACAACGCATTAAAGACTTGCTGAAACTTAGGGAAGATTTCAAGAAGAGGTTTATTGAAAAAGGTGGAATACTGCCAACCTCATACCATCCATCAGCAACTTGGCACTCCGAAAACGATGAGAAAATCCTTCAAAGGTCGAAGGTTATCGATGGAAGAATTGACGCTCCCAATGAGGATATTCGTTCGCTCAGAGCCCTAACTCTTTATGGTTTAAAGGGTATGGCAGCTTACGCAGTGCATGCTCAACATTTAGGATATGAGGATGGCGGAATTTATGCTCACATGCAGAAAGCTCTAGCAGCCCTAACCGACGACAACCTAAGTCTTGAGGAGAATATTAACCTTGTGATGGAGACAGGTAGGTATGGTGTAGAGGTTATGGCACTTCTCGATAAGGCAAATACTGGCACCTATGGCAACCCCGAGATTTCAAAGGTTAAATTAGGTGTGGGCGAAAATCCAGGTATTCTAATTAGCGGACACGACCTCAAGGATTTGGAGCAGCTTCTTGAGCAAACTCAGGGCACAGGTGTTGATGTTTATACCCACAGCGAGATGCTTCCAGCCCATTATTACCCAGCTTTTAAGAAGTATAAAAATTTTATTGGCAACTATGGAAATGCATGGTGGAAGCAACGCGAGGAGTTTGAGAAGTTCAATGGACCCATTCTGTTTACAACAAACTGTCTGGTTCCTCCACTCGATAAGGCAGGCTACAAGGACAAAGTTTACACCACGGGTGTGGTAGGATACGATGGGCTAATCCATATCCCAATGGGAGAGGATGGAAAAAAGGATTTCTCCAAGATCATTGAACATGCTAAGAAGTGCAGCCCTCCTGAGCAAATTGAAAGCGGTGAAATAATAGGTGGTTTTGCCCACGCCCAGGTCTTTGCCCTCGCCGATAAAGTGATTGATGCTGTGAAATCAGGAGCAATTAGAAAATTCATTGTAATGGCTGGATGCGATGGCAGAATGAAGGATCGCAACTACTACACCGAATTTGCCGAGAAGCTACCAAAGGATACCGTTATCCTCACTGCTGGCTGCGCCAAGTATCGCTACAACAAGTTGCCCTTAGGTGATATTGGCGGAATTCCCAGAATCCTCGATGCTGGTCAGTGCAATGACTCCTACTCATTAGCTGTTATAGCTTTGAAATTGAAGGAGATATTTAACCTAAACGATATCAATGAGCTACCGATTGCCTACAACATTGCCTGGTACGAGCAAAAGGCAGTGATAGTACTTTTAGCTCTTCTCTACTTGGGGGTTAAGAACATTCACCTAGGGCCAACCCTTCCGGCTTTCATCTCACCAAATGTGGCAAAAGTTCTTGTTGAAAGTTTTGGTATTGCAAGCATAACTTCGGTTGACGAGGATATAAAATTGCTTGTTGGCTAATAAAGTAACAGAATAGTAGGTAGCTGATAACATTCTAACTACCTACTATTCACAATAAAACACCCTAATAACAAACCTCATGGAAGCAGTAACTTTTAACAATGCAATAGTTGAGTTAAAGCCTCGTTTGGAGCGATTTGCATGTGGCCTAACTGGCAACAAAGAGGATGCACTCGACCTTTTACAGGATACGTTTCTTAGGGCACTAACATATCGAGAGAAGTTCGAGGATAACACCAACCTGAAGGCATGGGTCTTCACCATTATGAAGAACACCTTTATCAACGAGAACCGAAAATCAAAGATCAAAAAAGCAGTAATCGATAAAAACTCATACCATTATATTGTTAATAAGCAGTACCTTTACGATGATCCTTTCTCGAACCTTTCCCACTGTGAAATTAGCAGTAAGATTGATGCGCTTGAGGAGGACCTCAGGATTCCATTCCAGATGCATACTGCCGGCTACAAGTATAAGGAGATTGCCGAACGATTCAATATTAATATTGGCACAGTTAAAAGTCGTATCTACTTCTCGCGCCAAAAACTTATGAAAAAACTTCACGACCTTCAGAACCAGTAGTCATTAGTCATTAGTCAGTAACCAGTAACCAGTAACCAGTAAACATTATGTAGTAAGTAGTAAGTAGTAAGTAGTAAGTAGTGAACATTAAACTCTGAACTCTAGGCACTCTAGACACTTTAAACACTTTATGAACTCAATTACACAATTAACATAATAACAAAATGACAACAGAATTTCCAAAAGCAAAAAAGTTCAGCTTCGCTTCCGAGGTTGACTATTCCCAAGGCGGGATTGTAAGTAAGAATGTGCTAAAACGACCAACAGGTAATCTTTCCCTTTTCGCTTTCGATAAGGGCGAAAGCCTAAGCACGCATACAGCTCCCTTCGATGCAACCGTTCAGGTTATTGAGGGTAGAGCAAGAATAGTGATTGGCGATGAAGCGTTCGATCTTTCGGGTGGAGAAACCATCATCATGCCTGCAGGTATTCCCCATAGTGTTGAGGCAGTGGAACGATTTAAGATGCTTTTAACGATGATTAAGGAATAGAAGACATCATCGAATATCGAGAGCACAACGTAGTCTGACATCAGACTGGTTTGGGCAGGTTAAGTGGATTGGTACTGAAAAGAAATTTGAGCATCTCTACTAACCTGTTAACCTGTATAAAGTGACTGTATTCAGATGGAACTGAATTCAATTTTTAATGTATGTATCACCTCGTAAAGGTCTTTCGAACAATCCATAAATGGCTGGGGGTATTCTTGGCCATTTTCTTCATCTTTTTTGCCCTGTCGGGCATAGTGATGAATCATAGGCAATTCTTTTCGGCGTTTGATATAAACAGGAAATGGCTACCAAAGGAGTATCGCTATAAAAGCTGGAACAACTCAGCAGTGAAAGGTGTTACTGCAATCAACCAGGATTCACTCTTAATATATGGCAACGTTGGAGTATGGCTCACCAACACCTATTTTTCGTACTTTAACGATTACAATCAGGGTTTTCCAAAAGGGATAGACAATAGAAAGATTTCTGATTTATTAATAACCAACAAAGGTGATCTTTTTGCAGCCTCACTATTTGGTTTATACAGACGTTCTGCTCAAAGCGGCCAATGGCAATTGGTTGACCTACCCATTGATGAAACGAGAATCGTTGCCCTTGAAAAACATGGCGATAGTCTAATTATTGTAAGTCGATCATATGTATTGCTAGGCTATGGATCTGAAGACTATCAAAAGTTTTCAGCAGTTCATTTGGATCTGCCCGATGGGGCCAATAGAAGGGTCAGCCTTTTTAAAACAATTTGGTTGATTCATAGCGGCGAGGTATGGGGGTTGGCTGGAAAACTTATAGTTGACATTGTGGGTTTGGGTATGATTTTACTTTCGATAACCGGACTCCTCTACTTTTTTGCACCAAAATTGCTTCGACCATTAAAGACGGATTGCAAATTAAAGTCGCAAATTAAAAAAGCCAATCGTTGGTCATATCAGTGGCATTTAAAGGTGGGCATTATACTTGCTCTGTTGCTTTTTATTGTTTCTGTAACAGGGATGTTCTTGCGACCTCCTTTACTTATTCCAATTGCCAGAAAAACCGTAAACCCTATTAAAGGCTCAACGTTAGACAGCCCGAACTTTTGGAACGATAAGCTTCGCGATATTCTTTACGATAATGAAAATGAGGTGTTTCTGCTTTCAACCTCCAATGGGTTTTATTTCGTACCAAACGATTTCTCACATCCTCCTTTTAGAGTTCCTCTTCAACCACCAGTAAGCATTATGGGTATAAACCTTTTTTATAAGGACAACGATGGGTTTTTTGTTGTTGGTTCATTTAGTGGTCTTTATCGATGGAATCCCTACATGTTTGAATTGTACGATTATTTCTCGGGTGTTAGGGTTGGCCAGTTTTCGGGATTGAGTTCTCCATTTGGTAATACACCAATAGCTGGTGGTGCTCTTTTACCAAGTGGGCTGAAGTTTTTTTTCGACTATAATCAAGGAGCATTTTCATTTAAACAAGAAGAAAAGTTTCCAGACATGCCTCAAGAAATAATAGAGAGAAGTGGTATTTCGCTTTGGAATCTAGCGTTGGAGGTTCATACCTGGAGAATTCTTAGGTTCTTGGTTGGAGACTTTTATATTTTAGTTATCCCTTTGGCTGGAATTTCGGGTGTTATGATTGTTTTGTCAGGAACAGCTATATGGATTCTGAGGAA
>CAYZSD010000008.1:0-41498 GCA_964481075.1 uncultured Rikenellaceae bacterium
TTTATGTTAATAGGTACTTTGCTACTATTTGTGTTTGCCGTTTCTTCGGCAAATCCAGAAAGCCCGATAATGGTTACACTAATAATCTTGTCGGTTCTTCTGTTTTTAATTAACTGTTCTTTCTGGGCAGGATTTATGTACATTGAGCCCAACGAAGCCATGGTGCTTGTTTTCTTTGGGAAATATGAGGGAACAGTTAAAGAAAATGGTTTCTTCTGGTTGAATCCTTTCTACGCCAAGAAGAAGTTGACTCTTCGTGCCCGTAATTTGGACGCTGAGCCAATAAAGGTGAACGATAAAACGGGAAATCCTGTAATGATAGGGGTTGTTGTGGTTTGGCGTTTGGCCGATACCTATAAGGCTTCGTTTCACGTTGACAATGCATCGATGGCTGCAAATGCTGTGGGTGCAAGTACTGCTGCTAAGTTAAACGAGAAGATGTTGGCATACCAGAACTTCGTGAAGATTCAGTGCGATGCTGCACTTAGGCAGGTAGCTGGAATGTATGCCTATGATCATGCCGACACTATCGGTGAAAGCGAACTAACCCTTCGCTCCAATGGCGAAGAGATAAACCAAATTCTCGAGAAGCAGATGAACGAAAGACTCGCCATTGCAGGTATCGAGGTTATAGAGGCAAGGATTAACTACCTGGCATACGCACCCGAGATTGCTTCGGTAATGCTTCGACGCCAGCAAGCCGATGCCATTATCGCCGCTCGTGAGAAGATAGTTGATGGTGCCGTTGGTATGGTGAAACTAGCACTGAATAAACTGGCCGAGGACAACATTATTGAGTTGGACGAGGATAAGAAGGCTGCAATGGTGAGCAACCTAATGGTTGTACTTTGCTCTGATGAGTCGGCAAGCCCCGTAATAAATGCGGGAACATTGCATCAGTAAAAGGTTGTAGGTTGAAGGTTTAAAAATAAAGAAAATGTTAAAGAAAAAATCATTTGTGCTACGGATTGATCCGGACAAGTTGGAGGCCTTAGAGAAGTGGTCGTCCGATGAGTTCCGTAGCATAAATGGTCAAATAGAATGGATTATAGACCAAGCCCTAAAGAAAGCTGGGCGTTTAAAAGAAAAAAAGAGAGATGAAAAGAATTAGCAAATTATGGTTATTTTTAATAATAACTTATACTGTCAACTTCTCGATGGCAGGCATTTTCTACGCTTTGGGATATTCCTTCACCGGAATTAACGCAGCGATAATGGGAATGGCCTATATGTTTATCCCCATGCTCACTGTTCTTCTTATTGAGAAGGTTATTTACAATGATAAGATAAAGGAGAACTTGCAGCTATCCTTCAACTTCAATACCTGGTTGCTGTGGGCGATACTAATACCGCCAGTATTAGGAATTATTACCCTTGGGGTTAGCCTTTTGTTTCCTGATGTTTCATTTACTCCCGATATGTCGGGGATGATTAAGCGTTATGAAGCAATGTTTTCGCCCGAAGAGATTGAGCAAATGGAACTTTCATTCAAGATGATGCCCTTGCATCCGTTCTTCATGACCCTTATACAGGGATTAATAGCAGGAATCACAATAAACGCCCTTGCAGGTTTTGGCGAGGAGTTGGGATGGAGAGGTTTTATGTTGAGAGAATTCAAGGGGAAATCATTTGTGAAAACATCTATTGTAATAGGTGCAATATGGGGGATTTGGCATGCACCATTAATCCTTCAAGGGCACAATTACCCCGAAAACCCTCAGATTGGAGTGATAATGATGGTAATATGGTGTATCCTGTTATCATTCTTATTTAATTACATAACCATCAAAGCGAAATCTGTTATTGTTGCTGCTGTAATGCACGGAGTGCTGAATGGTACTGCTGGCATTGCGATACTTGTAGTTGATGGAGGCAATGATCTTACTATCGGTGTTACTGGGTTTGCTGGGTTTATCTCGTTGTTGTTTATTTTAGCTGGGTTTTACGCTTACGATACCTGGATATCGAAGGAGAGAATAATGAGTAGCAGTATAGAATGGTTAAAACCAAAACAAAAAGATAATTGATTATGGGAAGATTAGTACATTCAAAACAGCCGTGTCCAAAGTGCGGAGGCAAAGATTTTGACCTTGGAGAGGCTTACATTGCGGGGAGTATTTTGACAAAGATTTTCAACATTCAGAATCGGAAGTTTAGCTCCTTTACATGCGTAAAATGCACATATACCGAGTTCTACCAGGTGCCTGCCCGAAGGGCTCTAAATGTTCTGGATTTCTTTGTAGGGTAGGGAAGGGTCGAGAAAGTTTTACTAGAGGATGTATTTACTTTTTATATTCATCCTCTCTTTTCTTTTTGTAAGATAAAAAGATTGAGCGGTTTACGGTTTCCTGGAGGCAATCTATTTCAAAGAGAAATTGTTCAACATGTTAACCAGTGTACAAGATACAATGCCAGCAGTTTCGGTACGAAGTCGTGAACTGCCAAGGCTAACAATATGAAAGCCGTTACCTAAGGCTAATTCAACCTCATCTTGGCTAAAATCGCCTTCGGGGCCAATGAGAAATAAAATGCTTTTACCCTTCTCGATATAACTAGCAGCGTGTGCATTGTTAAATTCGCCACAGTAGGCAATAAGTTTTATTGATTCGCTGGCAGCTTGAATCACAGTATTGATGGGAGTGATGGGTTGAATGTCAGGAAGATACGCTTTTACCGATTGTTTCATGGCTGCGATAGATACCCTAACAAGTCGTTCCATGTTAACCGTCTTCCTTTCGGAATGCTTACATAGTAAGGGAGTTATCCTATCGACCCCAATTTCTGTCGCTTTTTCAAGAAACCATTCGAATCGGTCGATATTCTTGGTTGGTGCAATGGCGATATGCAGGAGAAAATTTCGTTTTTCAAATTCGTTTTTAATGCCAACAACTTTTGCAACGCAGCGTTTGGGGTTTGCATCTGTTATCTTGCAGGTGAAAAGAGATCCCTTCCCGTTGACAATCAAAAGTTCATCCCCGGAAGCCATTCGAAGCACTCTAATGCAGTGCTTTGACTCTTCCTCTGGAAGAGTGATTGTATTTCCATTTATATCTGGAAGATAAAATAATTGCATGTACCTTTGTGTTTATGCAAAGGTAGCTAAATGCAAATATCTATGAAAGTAATTGGGGTAATAAGCGACACACACGGTCATTGGGACGACAGGCTTGCGAAGTTTCTTGAGAGCTGCGATGAGATATGGCATGCAGGTGATATTGGTGGTATAGAGACCGCTGATGCCATTGCCGCATTTCGACCCCTCAGGGCGGTGCATGGAAACATTGATAATTCAAAGGTAAGGATAGTGTACCCAGAGATACAGCGTTTTAGTTGTGAAGAAACGGATGTCCTTATTACACATATTGGTGGATACCCAGGAAGGTACTCAATTGAGGTAAAGTCAATCCTCGAAACAAATCCCCCCGATATATTTGTTTGCGGTCATTCACATATTCTTAAGGTGATTTACGACAATAAGTACAACCTTCTTCACATAAACCCTGGAGCTGCTGGAGTGAGTGGTTTGCATCACGTTAGGACGGCAGTTCGCTTTCGTGTGAATGGTAAACAGTTTACCGATATGGAAGTGCTCGAAATCCCAAGAAGCAGATAACTTTAGTGAAAACATGATTTTTCAGATTTTGATAGTAAGGGTAAAACAAGTTTTAAGAGAGCTAAAAGCCTTGGGCTTTGTTAGGATGGTTTTCCTTTTTGGGGTAGTTGTTTTTCTGCTAGCTTTTCTTCTAATTCATACAAGCAAAACTCCAAATGCAATTTACGCTACTTTAGCAGTATTAATCTTAATCGTTTTTGTTCATTCAAAGAGGGGCGATGTACTTTTCCTGAAAATTAGTAACTCTATGTTTAAATGGGTTCTTTTTTTTGAATACTTTTTCGTATCAATTTGCTTCGTTTTATTCCTTTTGTTCCATGGTTTTTGGCAATTAGCTTTAATAACAATAGTTGCAATTTTTGGAATCGTACAAATTGATTTTAGAAGAAACCAGAAGACCAGCGATAATAGATTTCTAAAGTTTATTCCCGATAAATGCTTTGAGTGGAAGGGTGGATTAAGGAAGCATTTCCTTTTTATTTTTACCATTTGGGCACTTGGAATTGTCCTTTCTTTTTTTGTTGGAAGCGCACCAATAGCATTATTTCTATTGGGTATTATCTCATTGAGCATTCTTGAAGTTTGTGAGCCCTACCAAATGATAATGGTTTCTGAGAAGGGTTTTAAAAGTTTTTTAGCCGAAAAGATAAGGTGTCAAATTGCTGTATTTCTCTTCATTTCAACACCATTACTGCTTGCTTATTTAGTGTTTCATCCTAGATATTGGTATGTTCCGGTTATCATTTTGGGTATTTTTTGCTTAATGCAAGTTTATGCAATTCTTGCCAAATATGCTTTCTATCAACCCAATAGCAAATCGGCTGCTGCTCAGATATTCGTTGGTATAGGTGTAGTTGGTTTCATTGTCCCTTTTCTATTGCCAGTAGTTCTACTATTGTCGTTGCGTTTTTATTTCAAAGCAAAGCAGAATTTAAACATCTATTTGAATGATTACAATTGAAAACCTTAGCATAAGCTATAGCAATGGTAATATGGTAATTGATTCGCTTAACCTTGATATTGCAGACAGCAGTATTCATGGAATTGTAGGATTGAATGGTGCAGGAAAAACAACACTTCTAAACGCATTCTTTGGGTTAAAGAAAGTTGAAGCAGGCACAATTCTTTGGAATGAAAACAAGCTAAACAGGAACGATATATCATACTTAGTTTCTGAGCCCTATTTCTATCCTAATATTACAGGAAATGAGTACCTTAGTCTTTTTAAAGGGGAAAACTTTGACAGCGAAAAATGGAATGAACTTTTTCATTTACCTCTTAAAAACACTATTGACACCTATTCCACGGGGATGAGGAAAAAGCTGGCAATTCTTAGTGTAATAAAGCAGGACAAACCAATACTCATTCTCGATGAACCGTTTAATAGTTTAGATGTAGAAACATGTCGAAATATTCGTTCCATTCTTTTAGGATTAAAAGGGAAGGGCAAGCTAATAATCATCACATCACATATCGTTGAAACATTGACAAACCTTTGTGATTATATTCACTTTTTAGAGGGTGGAAGAATAAAATTTAGCAAGGAGAAAAACGATTTCGAGGAATTCGAAAAGGAACTTTTTCAAAGTATTGAGAACAAAAGCATTAATCTGATATCAGAACTTTTGAAATGAAAATATTGGGTTATCATCTTCACTCCTTTGAATCCTCATCTTTTTTCTCGGAAGAATTTTCGGTGGTTTCATCCTGCTCTTGAGCACCAGCCTCTATTTGGTAGCTTTCCTCATCTTCAAAGTCAAAATCTTCAATACCTGAACTTTTACCCAAAAGTTGCTTGTAACGTTCTTGCATTCGCTGAAGTTCTCGTTTTGTTCCTACTACATAGTTGTAGGGAATTTGGCCAGGTTTAACTTTTTGGCTTCTGTCGCCGCTTTTCATTGCGCTGATTGGCTCAGTAAAGGCTGGATTATGGGAAGAAACCTGCATTGAACCCCTAACGTAGTAAAAAACGTAGTATTTTTCAGGTGCTAGCTCAAGGTAAAACATCACCCTATCGCCCGTGTTTCGTTTATTAATCTCAATTACACCATCAACCCTTTTGTTTACTTGCATGTTACCAATTGTGAAGATTCCAATTTTTCCTACTGAAACGAAGGATTGAATGCTTTGATCCCATTTCATTCGAACATCTGAGAAAGTAATTGTGTTTTGAAAACCACTGGGAATCATGCTCATGCCACCAAAAAGTTTAATTTGATTGATTGCCGCATCTGCTTCGCGGGCAGTAGATCTTTCGTAAAGGGTTTTATGGAAGACCTTTCGGCTGAGGTCAACACCTGGTAACGAAGTGCTGCTTGCAATATCATTAGCCATCACTTCAAGGGCGGTTTGATTAAAGAAAAAATCTAGGGAAAGGACAATATCGAGTGTGAGCAGGCTGTCGTTTAGGTTATGTACAAGACTTCCATGGGCTGTATTCTTGATTTGACCTAAATTTACTGGGAAATTTATTGTACCATCGCCAAAAATCATACAGAAATCCTTTGAAAGGCTAATCAGGTTACCGGTAGTGTCAGGGTTGTTGATCTTTGGCAGTGACCCAATGTAGAATCGGTTTCTTTTGTTGCAGAAGTGTAGAAAACCTTCATTTGTTATCAATGTTTTGTCGCTATAAGTTTTCCGCCCGCTAAGAAAGGAAGGGTATGCGTGTATCGAGTCAACGGTTACCACACTACCACTTATTAGGTTAACCCGGTTGAGGTTGATGGGTTGGAGTGGGATAGGGATGTATATGCTGTCGGGATTTATCCGTGCTGTGAATTTCACGTTGCTCGATTTAACCTGTTGACAGCTATGGATTGGGAGTGCCCCTCCGTCGAACTGCCAATACTTTTCATGGGCATTTAGCTCAACATCACCAACAAAGCTGAAATGAGAGCTTAGCTTGAATCTATCAGGTTCGGTTAGAGTTGTTTTTGCAAAGGTATTGCCTTGGTTATCAACGCTAATCTCATTCAGTCTAACCTTTTGGATGGAATCTTTGTCGTCAACATAGTCAATTATTCCTTTGGCAAAGTATTTTTTTCGGCTTGGAATGGTTATTTCAGCATCGTAAATCCTGTGGGTTCGGTTGTTGTAGTTGGCAATGATTGTTGATTTCACCAGGGGAACGATTCGTCGTCGGGCATCGACCTCCAGCTTTTGCTGGTGAGGGTTTATGATAGCATCGGCAACAATGATATACTTCACGGAGTCGGCCTTTATGTTCGGGTTACGAAGGTTGTACCTTGCTTTTGGGGTGAAGAAGTAGAGGGAGTCCTCGCCATGCCAGGTTGTATAGAGCAGGGAGCCCGCTGGGATTGTGTCTTTATCAACCATTCTCGGAACATGAAACTTGCCCATTTCAACAGCTTGTTGGGTGCTTGTGGTCGAAAGGGTTAGCTCATTCTTTTGCATTGACCAATGGAACTTATCGAGGTGCGACTCGTACATAAGCGGAAACATTGTTGCAAAAATGCTCTCGTTAATCTTTTGGAACTCTCCCTGACCATTTCTAAAGTCAACCATTGCTTTTAGTTCCTTTGAGCTGAAGGCAATGCTATCGGTTCCAACTACATTAAACTCAACGCTTGCCCTATTGGTGTTGTAATCCATAGCATTATAGGAGAATAAACTCGATCTAAGTCTTGCTTTCTCCATTTCCATAAGACCATTACCTGTTAACCCAATGGGAGTTAGTTCCAGGTTTCCTGCAAGGCGTGCTTGATTTTCGAACATTTTAAATGGCTCCTTTCCCTGGAAAGCGGTGAGAATTTCTTTATACGGAAGCCATTTTATCGCATGCACATTTCCATATACATGAGGGTATTGAATTCCAGTTTCTTGTTTGTTAATGGTGAACTCCTTCGATTGTGTACTAAGTGAATCGGGGAAGAAGTAGAAGTCTTCCGATTTTGTGAGGGATGTAATATAGGTGAAATCGCCTTCACCCCTAAAACCTTTGTTACTCAGGTCGATATAGTTGTAGAACTTACCTCTACCCTTATACAATGCGTACCCTTGTGGTGGCGATTCTCTCCTGAAACCCAGTGAGTTGTCTGGTCGAAGTACGAGTGTGTCCTTAATTGGCCCAATGATATCGGCTGAGTAAAACATACCGATAAAATTCATATCGGTGTATTCGAAGTTGTTAATATTATAGAAAGTGAAAGGAAGAACCTCGAAGAAGAAATTTTCGCGATTGTAAACCCCATTAAAAATTGATTTATCATCGTAGTAAACGTATGAATTCTTTACACTTTTGAATATGGGGAATCCAGGATTTTGAGCTAGGCCAGACTTATTGTCGGGCTTGTCGATAAAAATTTGACCTGTAATATTTTCGAGAGAACTTGTTACACTTTCAAGCTCTCTCTTTCCGTACATATCTAAGGTAGTTTTTTGATAGTCTAAGTTTAGATAATCGATTGAGTTAAGTTCAAATGAAAAATTATCGTAGCTAAAGTAAAAATCCTTCCCACGGAAGGTGAAAAGCCCTGCCTTTACAGTTCCATCGAAAGCGAAATCCCGATTTTTCTTCAAAACAAGTTCATTGTTTAAGGGGTAAATAAACACGTTTTGTGTTTCACTAACGTACACGTTATCAACACCCTTAACCTCCATGTCAAGGGTATTTAGGTTTAGGATTGCATTTGGTGTTCGCTCTGTGGTTGAAGCGAATCGTAAAAGGTCGTAATCAATAGTTCTTCCCCTAGCACGAATAGCATCGTACAGCTTCTTAAGGGGTTGAACCTTACCTGACTCGTATTCATAGTATATATATCCCTTCATTGCCATTTGCATCAATACAATTCGAGTTTGCTCAACCTGTTTTCTCATGAAACTGGCAAACTCGTCGGCATAGAATACTTTTGATTGGTTTCTTTTGGTAAAGTTAGCTATAGCAAGTAGCGGATGTTGATCATCTCGTCCCATAATGGCATCGAATCCATCCTCGTTAAAGAAGTTGTAGGATTCGAAGAGAGCACGACCAACAATTGAGCCTGTTGCAGGGCCAAAAACAAGTTCATCGCTTCCAAGAACCCACGATATTTGTCCAAAAGTGATAGAAAAGTTGTGGTAAGTATCCTGTAAAGGGCTTTGTGTTGTTAGAAAATCAGTTGGTGAAATGGATAAGGTTCGCGTAAGATCGTTGTAAGCAAATCCAAGCCCCGTATGAAAAAGCGAGTCTTCCTCTATCCTAAAACGAATTTTTGCATAGTTTGATGTTAGTGACTGCCTGTGAAAAACGTATGTTTTTGCTTCAACCCTGAGGAAATCCTTCCCTTTTCGTCTAATTTCAATGATAGCAGGTTCTTCAAGTGTACCACTACCAACGAATTGGGTACCCATCATGTAATATCCACCATCGAAATCTACCCCATCGAAGAGGTTTCGTATCTTGTGTCGCCTGTGGTAGGTATGAAATTCAGGGAATGCAACATTTTCGGGACGTGTACTTTTTATCAGTTTGTCCTTAAGGCGACCAAGTGAAGGTGCTCTGAAGTAATCATAATTGGTAAACCACACAGAGTCGGCAGAGTACTCATTTTTTGTAAGGTCGATTTGATAGCTACTCAATGTTGCAAATATTTCATCATCAGGGAATTGACTTCTTACCCATGTTACTTTTCCATCTTTTCCTTTCCAAACATTGGTTAATGGATTAAAATAACCGGTAGTTGAGAGAATTACCATGGAGTCTTTTTCATTCAGGCAAATGAGGTTAGTGTTCTCATAAGTAATGGTCAGCTCGTTATCAAATCTATACCGAAAATCTCCACTACTTGCCTTCCAATAAAAGGCTGGATTTGTTTTAATTATGTTTTTGGTAAATAGGGTAAATGAGTTTTCAAGAAACTGACCAAGCCATTGAATGCTAATAGCTTCATTTTGTGTGTAGTGTGATAAACCTCGAATCCACATATCGAATTGAGAAAGAGCCCTAGGGTAATCATAAAGGCAAAGCAGTATCCTGGTTAGGGTGATAAAGGGAGTAGCATTTCCCGATGTTCTAACCAATAAAAGATTTGATGCATTAATTACTTGTTTCTTAAGGGTATCGCTTAGAATTGAGGTTGACCAAAACTGCATTAATTTAATCATTAAATGCTCATCGTCCTTCGAGAGCTGAGTTCGAACAACAATATGAATTTCGGAAGGGAAGCGTTCAATTTCTTCTGAAAAACGTTCAAGGGGCTGAGCTTGAATGCTTTCTGTAAGGGCTAATACTATGATAAACATTGAAGCAAAAATCAGCCTTACAGAATTAAAATCGAACTTCCTCATTGTATTCATTGTTGTAATATTCAAGGTTATGACTTCAGAAAGCCTAAAGCGACCCAATTATCCTTAATGCTTTTTGAGAATAATATTAACCCACTTTTTTTTGCCACTTCTTTTATTTGGGGAATATCGTCAAGTAAAATTCCGCTAAGAAGCAGAATCCCTTTGCTAGTCAGTGATTTTGTGTATATAGGTATATCGTTTAGCAGAATATTTAGGTTAATATTAGCAAGAATTACATCGAAAAATTGGTTTACTAATAACGATGAGCTACCCAAAAACGGTTCAATTCTTATACAACCATTAGCCTGTATGTTTTCAATAGTGTTCTCAAACGCCCAGGTGTCGATGTCGATGGCAGTAATTCTACTTGCACCAAGTTTCTCAGCCACTATGGCTAAGATTCCTGTTCCGCACCCCATATCAAGAACAGTTTTATTTTTAAGGTCTAGTGTAAAAAGCTCTTTAATCATCAACCATGTTGTTTGATGGTGTCCGGTTCCGAATGCCATTTTTGGCTCAATGGTAATCTCCATTTCGTAACCTTCCTCGGATTGATGAAAAGGGGCCATAATTCTACATAAATTTTCAACTGCTATTGGCTCGAAATTCGACTCCCATTGCTTATTCCAATTCTGGCTTTTGATGGTAGTAACACAAAACGAGAGTTTTGCCTTATTTGGAAGGTTAGCAAAAAAAGCGTTGAGGTCAATGTTTTCGAGTTGCCTTGATGGGATGTATGCATTGAAACCACTTTCAGTTTCAACAAAACTTTCGAAATCAAGCTCAGCCAGCAGGGCAATTGTAATATCAACTTCCTGCTGGCTGTAGGGGACGATGTCAACTTTTACCTGTGCATAGTCCATGCTAAGCAGGGAATGATTTTGCTATATCAATGAAGTCCTGTGCTTTGAGGGATGCACCTCCAATTAATCCTCCGTCCACATCGGGCTTGGCGAATATCTCAGCAGCATTGTCGGGCTTACAGCTTCCGCCATATAGAATGCTAGTAGTTTGAGCTGTGAGTCCTCCAAAATGCTTCGCAAGTAGGTTTCTTATGTGTGCATGAATTTCTTGAGCTTGTTCGGGCGAAGCAGTTCGGCCAGTACCAATTGCCCAAACGGGTTCATAAGCAATTACCACCTTCGACATTTCTTCCGGTGACAGTTGAAAGAGGACGCCTTCCATTTGGGCTTGAACAACAGATAGATGTCTGCCTGCATCACGCTCGTCAAGTTTTTCGCCACAGCAGAAAATGGGCGTAAGGTTGGAACTAAGAGCCATTTTTAATTTTGCAAGAAGGGTTGGGCTGCTTTCTGAAAAATACTCTCTACGTTCGGAGTGTCCAATAATAACATGTGTTGCACCTGAAGAGGCTATCATATTAGCTGATACTTCACCAGTGTAGGCCCCTTTATCCCAAGCTGCACAATTCTGAGATCCAACCATTACTCGGGTCCCTTTAAGGGCAATGGAAACGGGATACAGATGTGTGAACGGTGGTGCAACAATAAGTTGAACATCGCTGGGAACACTATTTGCTAGAACGTTAATCTGATCGGCCAGGATGATGCCCTCGGCTGGGGTAGTATTCATCTTCCAATTTCCTGCAACAATCTTTTTTCTCATGATAGAAATGATATTAGGTTTGAAGAATTAGTCCTTTCAAAGGTTAATTACTGATACCCAAAAATAGTAAAAAAATGGATTCTTTTAAAAGTAAACACGAATTCTTGGGTCAAGCCAGGTATAAGCAATATCTACCAGGAAGTTGACAATTACAAATACAATTGCCATTGTGATTACAGAACCCAGAACAAGCGGGACATCGTAGCTATTTAGAGCATTAACAACAACATAA
Organism: uncultured Rikenellaceae bacterium; assembly: GCA_964481075.1. GTDB lineage: Bacteria > Bacteroidota > Bacteroidia > Bacteroidales > Tenuifilaceae > MWFE01. Next base: position 11,760 of record CAYZSD010000008.1, read on the forward strand.
CCAAGACCTTTCCACCCAAATATGAACTCAATAAAAACTACTCCTGCCATTAATGATGCAAACCAACCTGAAATAGCAGAAACTACTGGGTTCATGGAGTTTCTAAGAGCATGCTTCCAAATAACTTGGGTAAATGATAAACCTTTTGCTTTTGCAGTTCGAATGTAATCCTGTGAAAGGGTTTCGAGCATTGAGCTACGGGCAAGCTGTGTTACCACAGCAAGTGGTCGAATGCCAAGGGTGATTGTTGGTAGAATGAGGTTCTTGAGTTGCAATCTGATGCCTTCGCCAAAATCGTCAACCTCCCAAAGATTACCAGTAAGATTTAGTCCAGTGATGTCACCCAGAAGAAAGGCAAAGATCCAACCAAAAAGTATTGCTGCAAAAAAGGAAGGGATGCTCATGCCAAATGCTGAGAAAACCAACAAGGTTCTGTCAATCCATGAATCCTTAGAAAGAGCTGAAACAATGCCAAGTCCAATCCCAAATAGGGTAGCAAATATCATGGAAGCTATGGCAAGAATAAATGTGTTTGGGAGGGTTTCACCAATTATTGCAGAAACAGCCTTCCCGCTTTGGAACGATTGTCTTAGGTAAGGTGCTTTCAGAACGATTACCCTTTTACTACCGATGTTTAACTTCAATGCTATGGAATAGATTTTTGGGTCGAGGTAGATATAGCTTTTCGAGCTAAACGGATTGTGGATAGAAATTGGAGATAAGTCGTTGATATACTTGAAGTACTGATAGGGTAGGGGTTTGTCGAGCCCCAGATCACGACGAACAGCCATGAGAGAGGCTTCATCGGTACGTTGCCCCATGACCATACGTGCTGGATCGCCAGGGATTAGATTGAAGAGGACGAAGACAAGGGTTACTACTCCCCAAACCACCAGGATGCTATACAAGAGCCTTTTAACAAGAAACTGTAGCATTTACTTTATGTCTTATCGAATTCTTTTGCCTGATCCCATATTTTGTTCATTTCATCGAGGGTTATGGTTTTTAGCGATCGCCCTTCCTTGATGGTTTTGCTTTCAAGGTAGCCAAACCGTTTGATGAACTTTTTGTTTGTCCTTTCAAGGGCAGTTTCAGGGTCGATATTATAGAGGCGAGCAGCATTTACAAGTGAAAAGAACAGGTCGCCAAATTCTGCCTCAATTTTATTCTGGTCACCTTTATCAATTTCATTCTGCAATTCCGAAAGCTCTTCCTGCACCTTATCCCAAACCTGATTTCTGATTTCCCAATCGAATCCAACAGCTCTCACTTTTTCCTGAATCCTGTTTGCTTTGATCAAGGCTGAGAGCGAGGTTGGCACTCCCGAGAGCACCGTCTTATTACCCTTCTTTTCGCCCATTTTTATCTGTTCCCAGTTACTAACAACCTCGGTTGCCCCTTTAACTTGTACATCTCCAAATACATGGGGATGGCGGTATATGAGTTTTTCACTTATTTGGTCAATCACATCAGTGATATCGAAAAGCTTAGTTTCTGATGCTATCTTGGAGTAGAATACGATATGCAAGAGTAGATCGCCCAGCTCCTTCTTAACTCCGTCCATATCACCTTCAATAATGGCATCGGTTAGCTCATAGGTTTCCTCAATAGTAAGGTTACGAATGCTTTCGAAGGTTTGCTCTTTATCCCAAGGGCACTTTTCGCGAAGTTCGTCCATAATCAAAAGCAGGCGATTAAATGAATCAAGCGGATTTCGTTTTTCTTTCTCTAATGATGTTTTGCTCATAAAGCAATTGTTAATGAATCGTTTCTTTCTAGTAGAAGTTTACCCTCACACTTCCTCCAACCTTTAAGCTAAGAAGTTCGGCAGCGTAACCATTACGAATAGCAACTTCCAGCAGGTTTGCCGAGTTAAAAAGGACAAGCAGCTCTCCAGGCTCAACTTGTCCGTATGAAGTACTTATCTTATTTATCTTGTTGTAGTTACTCTGAACAAAGATGTTAAAGTTTCGTTCCTGGCCAACCCTTTCAAAAAGGCTTTTGGATATGTTGGTTATAGCATTACGGTACGAATCGATGTATATTATGCTTCCGTTAATAATGGATTCGTCGATGGTTGCTCTAAGGGCAACCTTCACGCTGTAGTCGTTGATAGGTTCACCAAGCTGTTCCATTGGGACTCCATTGAATAATTCCTTTGCAACCCTCACATAGGTATCTATTGAAGCAAAACTTCCCTTAGGCGGGAAACGAACCTCGAAAACTTTTTCAGGTATATTGTTAAATATTAACCCAATAATTCCATTGTCGGGAAGCACAAAGTAGTGCTGATTACTCTCCAACACAAGTAGCCTTGAAATGATGTTTGACTCGGTGTTTAGAAAGATTAAATGTATAGTTCCGGCAGGAAAATAGGAGAACGAATGACGTACGACGAATGCAGCATGATTAAGGCTAAAGCTGGGTATGGCGTGGGCAAGATCTAATACTTTCATCTCGGGGCATGAAGAAGCTAACTTACCACGAAGCATTCCGTGATAGTAGTCGTTATGAACCCAGTCGGTTGTTAGAGTAACGGCAGGTTTTATGTTGGTTATGCTCTCCATGTCTCAATTTCGAAGCAAATTTGGCTATTTTTTCAGATTTTGCAACAAAATAGCTCTATTTTACTTTTTATATTGATCAATAGCCAACTCTATTATTTTTTATAGCCTTGTTAGCAAAAAGCAGATTAAAAAATTGTTAAACGCAGCATAACATATTAATCCAAAATTAATTAAAAAATTATTGAGAGACTGTTTAATTTTTTGAATTTTTAGATTTCTCACTTCGTTCGAAATGACAAAGAATATTATTTTGATGTTGGGGGTTGGCGGAAGAAGCGGGCGATACCGCCCGCTTCTTCCGCCAACCCCCAACCAATACTTCAAACAAACAACGTCATTTCGAACGCAGTGAGAAATCTTTTTTTGATACAAATTAACTTGAAATAATTATAAAATAATATTTAAACAGTTTCTAAAAGTTTTTTGATAATTAGCTTAAAAATTTCGAAAAATGAAATGGAACGACATTAAAATCAGAACAAAACTTACCATTGGATTTGGGTCCCTAATTGCTATGATGGTGGTTGTAGGAGGTTTTACCTTTTTGAGCTTCCAAAGCATTTCCAAGGTTAGAGAGAGGATACTTTCTCAGAATATTGTCGATAAGCAGCGACACATGGTACAGGAGTCAATCCGAGATTATTACCTAAACCCTTCATCTCAAGAACAGGCAAAAGTTAACGGGAAGCTAGGTGAGTTGGAGAGGGAGCTGAACAACCTTATTAATAGCGATGCTACCAAGGCCGAGATTGATAATTTACGTAGTGTTATTATTCAGGTACAACGAATCAATCAGGTGTTTTTAGCTAATAAAGAAAACATTCCGACACTTAAGAACGAAATTAACCGAATAGAAAAGCAACTTGATGTAAATTTTGAAGCAGTTTATTCAAGTAGCCAGATAGCCCTGCAGCATCGAGTAAGAACAGCTATTACAAGAATAATTGTTGTTTTGCTTGTTGTTGTTATTGCAGGTGTAGTAATTACTATCACCATAAGAAAAAGTATTCTAAAGGGATTGGCACAAGGTGGACTTTATGCAAGGGTTATTGCTTCAGGCGACCTATCAACCAAAATTGAAGGAGGACTATTGGAGCAGGCCGATGAAATTGGTGGTCTTGCCCGAAGCTTAAGCGAAATGGGAGATAAGCTAAAGGAAATTACTACATCTATTATTCAGGGTTCAGAAAGCATTGCAGCTGCGAGCCTGGAGCTTAGTAGCACAAGTCAGGTTATGTCGCAGGGGGCAAACCAGCAGGCCTCATCAACAGAAGAAATTTCTTCGAGTATGGAACAGATGGTCTCTAACATACAGCAAACCTCTTCGAACTCTAAGGATGCCGAGAAGGTATCGGTTGAAGCTGAACGGGGAGTTATCGATGGCGTTGAAGCGGCAGCCAAAGCCATGAATTTCACCAATCAAATTGGCGATAAGATTACAATTATTCGTGATATTGCCTTTCAAACCAATATCCTCGCCCTAAATGCTGCGGTTGAAGCAGCGAGGGCTGGTGAACACGGGAAAGGGTTTGCTGTTGTGGCTGCCGAGGTTCGAAAGCTTGCTGAACGTTCTGCAATCGCTGCTCAGGAGATTGAGTCTATGTCGAATAACCTGAAAACGGAATCGGATCAGGCAAATGCTAAATTAAATAATGTTATACCTCTTGTCCGTCATAATGTTAAACTCATTCAAGAAATTGCTGCTGCTAGTTTGGAGCAATCGGCTGGAGCCGAGCAGGTTAATAGTTCTATACAGCACCTCAATCGAATAGTTCAGCAAAATGCGGCAGCAAGCGAGGAGTTGGCAACTAGCGCCGAAGAAATGAAGGCACAATCCGACTCACTTGTCGAAATTATCTCATACTTCAAAACTGATGAAAATCGAAAGGCGAAAAACTTCTAGATCTTAGCTTAGAGTTAGTTTTTTTATTATATTTATTGGACTGTTGATCTTCGGAATGCTATTTTACAAACCTCTTAATAACTGAAAGTTATGTTTTGGGATTCGTTGAATATTCGAACTAAGCTAACCATTATTTTTGGTTCTTTAGCAACAATTGCCATAATGGCTGCTGGGTTAACCTTTGCAAGCTTCAACCAAATAAACGCAATACGAGCGAAGCTTCTAAACCTTCATCTTGCCGATAAGTCGAGGATATCAGCCGATAACTACTTCCTTCTTTACATAAAAAACCCAGATAGCAAAACACTAGATCAACTCAAAAGCAGTATTGGTGAGGTTCAGAGTATTCTTAACGCCCTAAAGCAAAACCTACTTCAGGCTGAAGACGCCCAAACCATTAACAGTATGCTCGAAGGACTTGAGCAGTACAACAAATCAATTTCAACCCTTTCCACCATTGAGAGAAGAAGGAATCAGCTAACAGATCAGGCTAATTCAATAACAAACCGAATAACCAGCCAGAATCCCGACTTTTCAAGCGACATTTACAAGATACGATTCCTCGGGCAGCGTTTTATTTTGAGTTCAAATAGAGACGATTTCAACGAATGGGACAGGTCGGTGAATGCTACTCGCACAAAAGCAGAGCTATCCAATAGTGGTGACCTTATCCGAATGATATCTGAGTACCAGGCCTTAGGTGTTGAATACTGGAGCATCATCGAAGATACACAGAAGGTTTTCCAAGGGATAGAAGGGGTAAAAGCACAGATGAAGATGAACCTCGATAAGCTTGTTGAAAGTGGTACATCAGTTTTCAATGTGCAAAGATCAAGGAATGTTCGATTTATTATTTCTGTTCTTGTTATTCTTATCATTGGCTCGGGTTTGGTTTCATTTGTTTATAGTAAGGCTCTTTCAAATAGCCTTAAGCGTGGTGTGAAATTTGCCGAGCTTATCGCCTCTGGCGACTTAACCGTTAAGTTCGACAACGACCTGCTGGTGAAGAAGGATGAGATTGGCGACCTTGCCCGAAGCCTCAACGAAATGGGTAATAGGTTAAAGCAAATCACCGAGACCATCATTGCTGACTCGGAAAGCATTGCTAACGCAAGCTTTGAGTTTAGCAATACCAGCCAGGAAATTGCCAAGGGTGCAAATGCTCAAGCATCCTCAACCGAAGAGGTCTCTTCGAACATGGAACAGATGGCTGCAAATATCGACCAGAACTCCGACAACGCTAAGGAAGCAGAGAAAGTGGCCTTGGAAACTGAACATGGGGTAGTAGAGGGTGTAAACGCTGCGGCTCAGGCTATGGGTTACACAAATCAAATTAGCGATAAGATTGGGATAATTCGCGATATAGCATTCCAAACAAACATCCTTGCCCTAAATGCCGCCGTTGAGGCAGCCAGGGCTGGTGAACACGGAAAAGGGTTTGCCGTTGTGGCAGCCGAAGTACGAAAACTGGCAGAAAGATCGGCCGTTTCAGCCCAAGAAATTGAGACAATGGCAAGCAAACTGAAGCAAGCATCCGATTTAGCCAACCAGAAACTGAATAGCGTTATACCTAAAGTTAAGAACAACCTGAAGCTAATACAAGAAATATCTGCCGCAAGTGGTGAGCAAGCTTCAGGTGCCGAGCAGGTTAATAACTCAATACAGTACCTGAACCAAATTGTTCAGCAGAATGCTGCTGCAAGCGAGCAGCTCTCGTCAAACGCCGATGAGATTAAAACACTGGCTCAGCACCTTATGGAGGAAATCCTATTCTTCAAAGTTGACGACTCCAAAAAGGCAAGAGGCTTTCAAGGCTCTTTCAAGAAACCTTCTCCAACTGGTATTATGACACCCAAACCTAAACAAGGTGTTCAAAGAATATCAGCTCAGGCTAAATCAACCTCTAAACCAAAAGGTTTTGGTATGAAACTCGATGGTGGAGAAAGCGACAAGGACTACACTTCATTTTAACCTAAGTGCTATTTATTTCAATGCCTAATGGCAAAACTATTTGTTAAATAACCTGTTTGTTTGTCCAGCTTAAAGAATAATTGAAATCTTTAGTAGTATAATATTAAGGGTTTAAAAGTGGGGAGGTGTATTTATTTATATCAACCCAAAAACTGGATAATCATGAGAAAACTTGTTGCCCTCATTGCTCTTTCGTTAAGCTTTTCATATTCTTTTTCTCAAACCAATACAATCCTTTTGCAGGCTTTTGATGGTACAACCTTTCCTCCCTCTGGATGGACTATTATTGATCACGACGGTGATGGGAAAAACTGGTATCATCGTACCGACTCACAAACCGGAAACAAAATGGCCTCATCGAGGAGCTATGAAAGTGGAGCGTTAACACCTCATAATCTTCTAATCACTTCACAAATAAATTTTTCGGACTTTAGCTCAACTCACAGGCTAAGGCTGGCTTTTAGGGTTGCTGCTACAGGTAACAACTACTTTCAGGAGCACTACAAGGTTGTGCTATCAACAACAGGCAATACCTTCGCCGATTTTGCCTCTGGAACCATCCTTTTTGAAGAAACACTCACCCAAGCAGAAAGTGGATGGAACTTCAAGCCCCGGAGTATAAATGTTGAGGCCTATGCAGGCCAGCAGTTCTATCTGGCATGGGTTCACTACAACTGCACCAACATGGATGCTCTCCTTATCGATGACATTCACATATACGAAGGAGACGACCCTACCGATTTACCCTACTCATCGTGGATTGTTGGTAGTACCGATGATGTTTTACCTCAAAACTTTCAGCCTGGAATCGTATTGGCAGGTGGTGCAGGCGATAACAGCGATGCCATGAAATGGTTTCTAAATCGTGCCGATGGCGGCGACATTGTTGTGATAAGAGCATCTGGTACAGATGGATACAATAACTACCTCTATAGCAGCCTGAATATAACGGTGAATTCTGTTGAGACAATTCTTATCAATTCGCGTGAAGCAGCCGAGCATCCATACGTTGAGCAGCAGATACGAAATGCCGAGGGGCTTTTTATTGCAGGAGGCGATCAGAGCGACTACTACAACTTCTGGAAGGATACACCCGTTATGGACGCAATCAACTATTTAATCAACGAGAAGGGGGTTGTGGTTGGTGGAACAAGTGCAGGCATGGCAATTTTGGGAAAGGTTTACTATGCCCCAACTGGGTCGGGGGCACAATCGAGCACTGTGCTCCAAAACCCTTACCATTCAAGCACAAACATTATTGGTCGTGATGATTTTATCAGCACACCAGTTCTCGAAAACACAATAACCGATACACACTTTGACCAGCGAGATCGTAGTGGCCGACTTTTTACCTTCCTTGCACGCATGGTAACCGACTGGGGCATAGAGGCCAAAGGTATTGCTGCAAACGAGTACACAGCCGTTTGTATCGATTCCGATGGAAAGGCCTTCGTTTTTGGTAATCCTTCTTACGATGACTACGCCTATTTTCTTAGCTCACAATCGTGTAACCCCGAGGTTTGCACATCTGGTCAACCCCTTACCTGGAATTGTAACTATCAGGCGGTGAAGGTTTACAAGATTCTTGGCAAGCAAACTAGCCCCGATTTCTTTAACCTTGCCGACTGGGAAACTGGGCAGGGAGGTATATGGGAGTATTGGTATGCAGTGAATGGAACACTTTTTAAGTCACCTATTACTTCAACTTCTTCTTTCGAAAAAGGGAATGCTAAGGTTTTCCCAAACCCTTCTTCTGGCAAAATGATAGTCTCCCTTTGCGAGGAGATAATTTCCGGTATCGAGGTTGTTTCACCTTCAGGGAAAATAATCAAGAGGTTTGGTTACCTCAATGATAGAATAGTTGACCTAAATCTTACTGAGCTACCATCGGGGGTTTACCTCCTGAGAATAACAACAGCCACCAACACCTATACCGAGCGGATAATTGTTATTTAAACATAAGAATTACTCACTTTATCAAGAATTAAACCATCCCTTTTTTATCAACAAAAAACAAAGAATACCAAATTGTTGATTATTTTTGGATTTCATTAGAGTGATTATCACATGATACGAATCTTTCTTCTTGTAACAGTTGTGTTTCTTAGCCATTCATTTTCCTTCGGGAAAGGTGGTTCTTTGGTAATTGCGGGGGGTGCAATCAGCTCTTTCAACTCGGAAATATTCATAGAGTTTATTGAACTTGCCGGTGGTGTTGAGTCGGCCAGAATTGGTATAATTGCAGCAGCCTCCGAAAAGCCAGTAACCTACGGCAATAGCACACGCGAAAGCATGATAAGGCATGGGGCAAAACCTTCAAATGTTTTTCTGCTTCCCATTGCTGTTAAGAATGATACAAGTACTGAGGAGAACGAGTCGCTTTGGATTGACAATGTCTTTAACGATGAGGTAGTTAAACTTATTGAATCATGTACTGGGATTTGGTTTAGCGGAGGCGATCAGATGCGAATAACCAAGGCACTTCTTAGGGAAGGGAAAAGAACGCTAGCTTTAGAAGCCATTTGGAGAGTTTACCAGGAAGGTGGAGTTATTGGAGGAACCAGCGCAGGAGCAGCAATCATGAGCGAGATTATGATTGCTGCCGGTAGCAGTCTGGAAGGGTTAATCTATGGATTTACTAACGATTACTCCGATATGTCGCAGCAAGAGGAGGGACCTGTGCATATCAGTCAGGGATTAGGATTTTTTGGGCTTGGAATAATCGATCAACACTTCGACAGAAAGGCGAGGATTGGAAGATTGGTTATGACAACATACCTCAACAGGTCAGGTGGCTTGAGAGGGTTTGGCATCGACGAGAACACCGCTCTGGTTGTTTACCAGAATGGTAAGCAAGCAAAATCAATAGGAACAGGCGGGGTAACAGTTATCGATGCTTCAATGGCCGAAGGAGGTGTAGTAGAGGATGGACGGCATTGGTATAAAGGTATAAAGGTAAGCTTCTTTGAGGCGGGCGATGTAATTGATTTTGAAACCTGGGAGATTAAGCCAAACCCAGTGAAAAAGGCTACGATGGGAAATGAGTACTTCAATGTAACCAACAGTATAACAGGAAGTACGCTTTCTCCAAACAGTTTGTTCAAGCAGCAGCTTAGTTACCTTTTGGTCGATAATTCGGAGCTAAGCGAGGTTCAGAGCCACTCGTTTTTGTCGAGTGGAAAAGGTTTTGTGATAACCCTTCGTAAGCGGTCAAGGACTAAGGGTTACTGGGCTTATATAGGTGACGAGGTGGATAGGTACACGGTGATTGACGCCGAGCTAGAGATTATCCCAGCAGATTTCACCGTTAAGCAAATTGTTCCTTGAGTTGGTACGATTACGGGGCCAGGTTCTACGACCCGCAACTAGGCAGGTGGCATGTGATCGACCCGCTGGCTGAAATGTATTCCCCCATCAGCCCGTATGCCTATGTGGCGAATAATCCAATTAAGTATATTGACCCGGATGGTAGGGTTATTGTTGATCAAAATGGCAATGTAGTTGTTGTTGAACAAGATAGTGATGGCAATTATACTGGAAATTTCTCATTTGCTGAAGGAACATCTCAAGAAGTTCAAAAGCAGTTTATGGACAATGGAGGAACATTATTACAAGAAATGATGACAATTGAAACAGGAATAGAATACGTAACAGCAGCTGTTCAGTCAGAAGAAAAAATTCATTATACAATAAGTGAAGATACAAAACTATCAAGTACAGGTAGTGGTAATCGTAAGTATGGTGGGACAAAAGATGTTCCTAATGCTGAAGGGGGGATAGAAAAAACACAAATTACTATCTACAAAGGTTCAATTGAAGGCGCTATGGCAGATGGTAAGTTAGATAGTCGACTTTCAGTCAATCAAAATATGGCTGCTGCTGCTGTTCATGAAACCCACCATGCAACAAACAAAGACGATATTAAGGTTCGTAGAGAACAAGGCCCTGGTAATTTAAGTAAAACTCAACATCAGAATGCATATAATGCAGGTTATAAAGCAATATTTGAATTTAAACTATTGAAGGGGTTGATAGAATGACAAAACAAATATTAATACTTATCCTTATTATTTTTGCTGCTAGATTTCTAGTAGCTCAACAAAGAGAATTACCCAAAAGTGGATTAATGGAAGTTCTTGAAAAGTATGATTCCACATATGTAATGTTAAATAATTATCTAATTGAGAATAATTTTGCAGATAAAGACAATTACATTTTGTATTTGTTCAATTTATATTCATGGAAGGAATTCGATTTATCTGATACTTGTGGAATCTATGTCTTTGGCTTGAAAGAGTCAGACCCGACTTATTTCTTGTTTTTTAAGAATAAAGATTTAACACATACTATAATCCAAAAGAATTCATTGCTTTTGATATTAAACACAGCAATTGTATTTTTTGAAAAGAATGAAATAGAAGATAAAGAGGTTCAACTATTTTACACATTGAGTTTGCTGAAATTTTTTGATAGTAATAATGAGTATTTGTTAAACGAAAAGTATTTACCTAGGGAATGGTATAAATCCCCCCCCGTTAAGCCGAGGCTACCAAATTGAAACGCTGTTTGGCATTACGGCATTATAAAATCGAAACCCGCCAGTTTTTGGGCGGGTTTTGTTGTGTTTTAGGGGGCGAGTTGGTTTAGGCTAGCACGATCTGGTGGAGCTTGCTGCGCAGTTCGTAAACTCACTGTAACACTTGATGAAGGCAATTGCAATACATGGTCGGGCACAAGTACGTGAGCTCAACTAGACGGCACCTGCTGAACAACCTAGATAGTTTACAGGACAAAATTGAGAAGTTCCACCCATTGAAATGAAACAAAGTAAGGATGCTATCGTAAAATTTACTATATTTGTACCAGTTTTGGTACGCAATATAAAAAGTACAACAATGAAGATAGTGACAAGCCGAGAATTTAGGGACAACCAAAAAAAGTATTTTGACATGGTTGACAACAGGGAACAGGTTATTGTAAAACGCTCAAAGCATAGAGCGTACAAGATAGTTCCTGTTACTGATGATGATATGCTCATTGAAATCCCGGAAGAGTACAGGTGCGACCCTTACGAGATTAGCCCAAGCGGCGATTTGTTTTGGGCAGACAAGAGAAATGTGGAGATAGTAAAGAAGGCTATCGAGAGCAAAAATCAGGTTTCAGATAAGCTAAACTCTGCGAAAGATATAAAGAACTTCCTGAATAATCTTTAGCATGTATACTCTCCACATTACTGTCCAGGCAAAAAAGGACATTGCGCTTTTAAAAATGAATGCAGGTAAAGCCGTGACAGATAAAATCGAGAAACTCTTGCTGGAACTTATAGAGCATCCCAAAACGGGAACCGGACAGGTTGAGCAGCTAAAGGGAGAACGGCAAGGTCAATGGTCAAGGCGTATCGACAAGAAGAACCGGCTTGTCTACACCATTAACGATGAAGTAGTAACGGTAGAAGTCATCTCGGCGAAAGGTCACTATGATGCTAAGTAAGATATTGAATACTTAGAGGGTACGAAGAATTGTTTTTTCTTCATACCCTTTTTTTCCGCTTTCACCCGAACCCACACAAAGAATTATTTTTCTTTTAGCTGAAATAGTTGAGCTGAAAACCCATCAGCTAAATGCTTCAATTAAAAGAAAAAAGGTTGTACTTTTGGGGTGCAATGACGTTCTTTGAACACCGTTTTTGGAGCAGGTAAGGGGCTGAAAAAAACTTGAAATTTTGGCGTAAGCTGGTACTGCCTGCCCCGCTACTGCGGGGACTACGGGGCACGGTTCTACGACCCAGAATTGGCTAGTTTCCATACTGTTGACCCATTGGCGGAGAAAAACTCTGATCGCACACCATATCATTTTGTGAGCAATAATCCGATAAATAGAATCGACTCTGATGGTAGAGACGACTATACTATTAAAAGGAAAACAGGAGAGACTAGATTGGTTAAGGAAACTGAAGATGAAACTGATAGGGTTTTAAAAACTAATAGAATAGGTGAGGTTAAAACTAATAGAAAAGGTGAATCAAAAGTTGCATTTGGAAAAATTGAGAAAGGGATTTTAAGTGATGGTATGAACTTTAAGGAAAATGACCGCTTATTTGAGGTAGGAGGAGACGGAAAACCATCTGAAGGAGGTATTGAATCTTTTGCATTGCAGCATTCAGAGTATGTTGGTACAGAGATTTCTGGCATAGCCTATTCATCTAATTCTACTGGAGAGGTTACTGACATGGTATTAGGAAAATATAAAAATAATGATAGGACAAATTGTAAAGCGACTCCTGGTGTTGAACTATCAAAAAAATATGGAAATATGTATTCTCCAAATAATGTTTTAAATGTATTTCACACTCATCCTGACGGCAACTTAGGTGCAATTGCATCTTCAAGCCCCGAAATTTCAACTGATTATAAAAATCTTCAAGGGCAGAAGCCGCATTTACCCAACGCGAGTTTTCTTATATTGTATAGGATTTCAGGTCAGCTAAAACTAAGGGAGTACTATTATACACATCTTTATAGACCTAAAAAATAAAATTGAAATGAAGAAGTTATCAATTCTATTTATTGTAATCAGTATTTCAATATGCAGTCTTTATTCTCAGACTAAAACAATTAAAGGAATGGTGATTTCTGAGAATTTTGAAATTTTGCCACAAGTGTCAATTATGATTAATGATACGGTTGAAGTAGGTAGAACGGACGCAAATGGGTTTTTTCTAATAGACATCCCGATTTCGGAGAAAAAAATAACATTTGTGTTCGTTGGATTGGAAACAACAAATTTAGAACTTATAGATAAATGTGATAGAATTGAGGTTGTAATGATGTACATTTACATATATGACTTTATGACTTTAAAACGTGCTGAAAGAAAGAGGGAAAAAAGATATAAAAGGCTTTCTGAGATTCACAAACAGGCTTTCGAGAGAAGTTTATTTGAAACCGAATATGCTTGCTATAATCGCGAGTTTGAATCCCTTTATCTGAATAAAAATTAACACCACCGCTACCGCACGGTGTGCAGTGAGTAAAGATACTGTAACAAGGTATTGCAAATCGAAACCCGCTAGTTATTAGGGCGGGTTTTGGTGCGTTATAGAGGTTAATGTTCTCGAGCACTTCGAGAGCCTCAGTGCCATCAGGCATCGCTTCAACCCCCGGGGTAACTATCTGCTTAGCAAACTGTCGCTATGCGAGTTCTTTTGGGAAACAATTGCGACATCAACAGAAACAAAAGTGGAGAAAAATCGTTAAATTTGTAGAGTATAAATCTTTACCATTATGAATGCTGCTGAAATAAAGTTAGATCTATTCCGAAGGCTGGACAGTTTGGATGGCAGTCGGTTAGAGAAGGTTTATGAAAAGATAATTTCTTTAATTGCTGCCGAATCACCTAGGCGAAATGAACTATCTCCCGAAGTGAAAAGTGCATTAGATGAAGCTCTAGAATCTAGCAAGTTTGGCAGGGTTGTTTCGCATGAGGACGCCATGACGAAAACAAAAGAAAAATACCCCAACCTGTTTTCATGAAAACTTTTATTTGGACTGACCTAGCTTTAAAGGATTATCATGAAAATATCGATTACCTTTTGGGTGAATGGTCTGAAAAGGAAGCTGTAAACTTTATTGAGGATGTAGAGAATGTCCTGTTTAGCCTAAATGCAAGCAATATCGAATACAAGGAGAGTAATTACCACAGCATAAGGGAGTGTGTTGTTTGCAAGCAAATCACCCTTTTCTACCGTCATCTTAGTAGTAATAAGATTGAAATTCTTCGCTTTTGGAATAACTCTAAAGATAAGCGAGGATTAAAATTCTAACTCCGTTATGGGGTCAGCTCTACAGCCGCCCGATTATTCTTCAAGGCTTCCCCGTTGAACAGAGACTGCCAAATTGAATCGAAGATGGGCAGCACGGCAAACGAAAAGCGAAACCCGCCAGTTTTTTGGGCGGGTTTTGTGCGTTTTGCAGCCTTTTTCTTGAAGTTGGAATGCCTGTCCAAAAGATGACGGACGATTCAAAGCACATTCGGCGATTGGTTCAGAGCGTTTTTTTTCTTAGTTGGATGCGTAGTATTTAAGAAATACTTAACTTTATTGTTTCCAATTTCTGTAAACAAAAGAGTAGTATTGACGTTTCTTAGTCAACCTTGTAATCCGAAAATGCTCATCGATTATCACACACATACATTCCTTTCCGACGGCCGCGATAGCCACGAGCAGATGATTGCTTCTGCTGCGTTCCGGGGAATTGCTGAGATTGGAATAAGCGATCACATCAGCCTTAAACCCGTTAAATGGGCTATGAACCTCGAAAATATTGCCCACATGGAGAGCCGAATGAAGGCTCTTTTAGCAGAGGAGAATCTAGGTGTTACCCTCAAGTTTGGGGTTGAGATGGACTACTTCCCAGGCATGGAGAAGGAGATTAGGAGCACAATAAATCGACTACCTCTTGACTATGTGATTGGTTCAGTGCATTTTATCGATGATTGGAATTTTGACACAGATATCACAGAATACGACACCCTCGATATAAACCGTTTCTATAGGCAGTACTTTAAGCTAGTCCAACAATCGGCACGATCACGGCTTTTCGATATTATTGGCCATTGCGACCTAGCCAAAAAATTTGCATACTATCCCACTTTCCCACTAAACGATTTATACGAGCAAACCGCTAAGGTTTTCAAAAAAACCGATGTAACAGTGGAACTTAATACCAGTGGAAGGATAAAACCCTGTAACGAGTTTTACCCATCGGCGGCCTTCCTTGAACGACTTGCTCACTATAAGGTGCCCATTACCCTTGGCTCCGACGCTCACATTGAACAGAATGTAGGACAATTCTTCGATGACGCCATTTCTCAGCTAAAAGCCCTTGGATACAAGGAGATTGCTCGTTTCACACGCAGAAAAAGGGAGTTTGTAAGGATTTCATGATGTTTTGCTTATTATATTTACTCCGATTGTTTAAATCGATTCTAAATTTCAAAAAAGTAGATATAATTCATAATCAAAACGCAACCTTATATCTGCATATTTCGATATATTTGCATAAGTATATTTAGTATGTACCTATACGAAAAACTTTTCATTTATGAAGAATAAGCTCTTCGTTTTTCTAGCAATCGTCCTGATTCCTCAGATATTCATAGCCATAGCCATTCTTGACAAACCTAAGCAGATGGACCCATCTGTTATGGAGTCGCTTAAGGCTGAGGTTCAAAACCGCCCACGAAAGGGTGCAGACCATAGCCAGTTTGCAGAGCTGCAAAAGGATTTTAAGGAGCCTCAAGAGGTTACAGAAGCCTGCTTATCTTGCCATACCGAAAGGGGTAAGGAACTTCTTACAAACCACCATTGGCTTTGGGAACGAGAGGCTTTCATTGAGGGTCGAGGGGTAGTTTACCTTGGAAAGAAGAATTTGGTGAACAACTTCTGTACAGGAATTGGGGGTAGCGAAGCCACTTGTAACCGATGCCATGCCGGTTACGGGTGGGAGGATAACAGCTTCGATTTTACCGCTCAGCGTAACATGGACTGCCTAATCTGCCACGATAACACCCAAACCTACGAGAAAGCCACAGGTGGTGCTGCGGGTTATCCCCCCTCAAGTGGACCACTTGCACCCGACTACAGGAAAATTACTGCAAATGTTGGTAAGCCAACAAAGTACAATTGTGGCTACTGCCATTTCTATAGTGCAGGGGGAAACAATATCAAGCACGGTCATCTTGAGGAGGCTTTGCTAAATACAACTCGTGAAGTGGACGTTCACATGAATAAGGCGGGTATGGATATGAACTGCACCGATTGCCATAAAACCCAGAATCACATCATGTTGGGTAGGTACTACGGAACTGCATCGAACGATTTCAACAGGGCTACATGCACCCAATGCCACGGCCATACGCCACATGCAATGGGTAAACTCAATGAGCACACCGTGAAGGTGGCTTGCCAAACCTGCCATATTCCAACCTATGCAAAGGTTAACCCCACAAAGATGTACTGGGACTGGTCAACTGCCTGCGATTTGGTTGATGGAAAACCCATTGAGTATATGGACTCTACCGGACGAATCTCCTACCAATCGATAAAAGGAACTGCCCATTGGGCAAAGGATGTTCAGCCTGAATATGTTTGGTTCAACGGGCAAGCCGATCACATGCTGGTAAGTGATAGCATAACCGAATTCCCAGTGAAAATCAACACATTATTTGGGGAGTACAACGACAAGAAAGCGCAGATTTGGCCAGTGAAAATTCATAGGGGCAAGCAACCTTTCGACCCTCATTACCAGAGAATTTTAAAAGCTAAACTTTGGGATAAGGAGCCTGGTAAGGGGGGTCTCTGGGTCGATTTCAACTGGGAGTCCTCGCTTCGCGAAGGGATGAGAATTGCCGGACTGCCCTGGAGTGGGAAATGGGAATTCGTTGAAACAGAGATGTATCTTCCCATCTCACACATGGTTTCACCAAAGGAGGATGTGCTTTCATGTACCGATTGCCATTCACGAAGCAGCTCGAGGTTGGCAAATCTAACCGATTTCTATATGCCCGGCCGCGACCGTTTTGCTACAATCGATTTCATCGGTATTATGCTAATCCTCGGTACGCTTGGAGGTGTTGTTTTTCATGGCAGTATCAGATTCCTAACCTATCGAAGAGGAAGAAAATAATAGCATAAGATATGGAAAAGTACAATGTATTGTTAGGATATTTTGATAGGCAGTTGCCCATTGTTTCTGGTCTTTTTGATAGCATTAAAGATCTTGACCTAAATATTTACGAGAACCGTTATGTGTATGCCCTTAAATCGCAGCAGATTTACACTGCCATAGAGGATATATTTAAGGTCATTATTAAAACCTTCGAAAACAACATCGATGATTATTCCAAATATCATGTTGAGATACTAAAAGTATTATCGGTTGATATCCCCAACATTAGACCTAGGTTGCTTTCCGAGGAAAGTTTAAAAATACTCGATAAGCTTAGGTCATTTAGACACTTTATAAGACATGCCTACAATACCGAATTAGACCTTGAAGAGATGATATTGCTTCAAAAGAAGTGTAAAGCCTCTTTTGGATTTGTAATTGAAGACTTTAAAACCTTTATTAATTTTGTGAAAGGCCTTTCTTCGAAATGAGCTTAGAAATTGAGGATATTAGGAAGAACCTCCAGCGAAGATGTCAAGACGAAAGAAACGTAAGGGAGGAACTTAGGTTAAAATTACTGGAAGAGGTACGATTAACCTTAAAGGATTTTCTTTCTCAATACCCTGATAGCAAAGGTTATCTATTTGGCTCGGTGTTGACTCCTCATGGTTTTTCGAAATCATCGGATATCGATATTGCCATCGGGAATTGCCCGTTGGACAGGTTAGATCTTTACTCCCAGCTTAGTAGGCTCATTCAATGGCCTATAGATATAGTTGTTATCGAGAAATGCAACTTTAAGGAGCATATCTTCAGCCAAGGGGAACGGGTTTGTTGATTAACGCAAAAAACTGATTAATAATTATTTGTAATGGCCAAAGAGACTTACGTTTACAAGGTTTTCGAGAGGTTCTGGCATTGGAGCCAGGCCTTTCTCATCCTTTTTTTAGCCCTCACGGGCTTTGAAATTCACGGTTCTTTCAGTCTGATGGGGTTTGAGAGCGCTGTCCGTTGGCACAATATATCGCTATGGGCATTGGTTGTGCTGATTATCTTCGCCATATTCTGGCACTTTACCACTGGCGAGTGGAGGCAGTACATCCCTACTTCGAAATTCCTCAGGGCGCAGATTGAGTATTACATCACCGGAATTTTTAGGGGCGCACCGCACCCAACCAAGAAAACCGTTTACAACAAGTTCAACCCTTTGCAACGCTTGGTTTATCTTGGGCTAAAGATATTCGCCATACCTGTTCAGGTGATAACAGGGTTTATTTATTACTACTACAAGTACCCTTCGGGTGGTGAGATTAAATCAATCGACATGTTTAACCTGAAATGGATTGCTGTAATCCATACGCTAGGGGCTTTTGCGCTAGTAGCATTCGTTATAGCACATGTTTACCTGACAACCACAGGGAAAACCCCTCTGGCAGCAATGAAGGCTATGGTTACTGGTTGGGAGGATTTGGAGCACGATGAGGAACATGAAGATATTAATCATGATGAAAAAAAGGAGTAGTATCATGAAGAAGTTAATAGTTACAATCGCAATCATTCCTATGCTTTTCATTTATGGCTGTAGGGAGATTGACCAAATCGAAGAGCCAACATTTTCTCCTCAGATGGCTTTCGATTCGTTGATTAGCTACATAGAACGTAACGGTAATTTTATCAATAGCCCTAGCGTTCCAGCCATGATTACTGCATACGAATTATATTCAAAGTTGGATAGCAATACGCTGGTACTCGATACCAGAACCTCCGAGGAGTTTAGCAATGCCCACATTGAGAATTCCATTAACATACCTTTCAATCAACTGCTTAACTACTTCGAGAACAGAATTGATCCCAATAGCTTCAACAGGATTGTTCTGGTATGCAATGCAGGACAAACAGCTTCATACGCAACCTCCATACTAAGAATTCTGGGCTATAGCAATGTTTTTGCCTTAAAGTGGGGTTTTAGCAGTTGGCATAGGGAAACAGCCGAAGCACGCTGGCTATCAAGGGTTTCTAACAAATATACCGAGATGCTGGAGTTTACCCCAAATCCTAAGAGTTCCCCAACCAATTTCCCTGAAATTGAGACTAAAGAGCGTTTTGGCTATACAATCCTCAGGGAAAGGGCGCATCGACTTTTTGCCGAGGAATTTAACCCCATCACCCTGAACGCTGATTCACTTTTCGGTTCAGAGGGGCGATTCTATATCTTGAACTATTGGCCTGAAAATCTATACAATAAAGGACACATTACAGGTGCAATACAGTATCAACCTAAAAAGTCCCTGAGTAGCACCGAACAGCTAAATACATTGCCAACCGACAGACCCATAGCGGTTTACTGTTTTACGGGTCAGCATAGTGCCTTTGTTACTGCGTACCTTCGTCTTTTAGGGTACGATGCCCGAACCCTTAGCTATGGTGCAAATGGATTTATGCGTAGCATAATGTTACAGGAGAAGATTGATAATGTGTTCACCGAAAAGGATATATACAATCTTCCCGTTTCTTCGGGTGGTGTAGCCTCAAAACCTATTAAGGTTGAAGAGGTTGTGATTGCTCCAAGGGGAGGTTGCTAGATTACTAGTGGAATAGCATAAAAAGAATAAGACATGGAACAAAAAAGTAGATATATCAATTCGTACTTAGCGGGTTTCCTGCTGGGATTGGTTCTTCTGATGGCAATCTTCATCTCAGGAAGAGGACTTGGGGCAAGTGGGGCATTTAAGGATTTAGCCACCGTAACCGTTAATGCCGTTGCACCTGAACACGCAACATCGTCAACTTTTTGGGGCAGTAATCTGCGAAACGGAACCCATCCCTTAAAGTCATGGCTATCCATTGAGGTATTGGGTGTGCTGATCGGAGGATTATTATCAGGTTTAATATCTGGAAGGATGAAGTTTAAGGTGGAGCGAGGGCCAAGCATCAAAGCTACCACTCGCCTGGGCTTTGCCCTGATTGGTGGAATGCTTTTTGGCATTGGCGCACAGCTAGGCAGGGGCTGTACAAGCGGTGCTGCGTTGAGCGGAATGGCGGTACTATCAACAGCGGGCTTTCTAACAATGATGGCAATCTTTGGGACAGGCTACATGATTGCATACTTCTTCCGAAAACTCTGGATATAGTTAATCACAAATCAACAACCAAATAACCAATAACTCAATAACTCAATAACTCAATCAACCCAATTAACTCAATCAACCTAATTAACTAAATCAACCAATAACCCAAACACAATGGGACCACTGATACCACAAGAAATAATAGGAATGGAATGGGACTTATTCTTCGCCCTTTTCATCGGGATTGCATTCGGGTACGTGCTTGAATCGGCAGGATTCTCCTCTTCGAGGAGGCTGGCTGGCGTTTTCTACGGCTACGACTTCACGGTGCTAAGAGTCTTCTTTACGGCAGGCGTTACTGCAATGGTGGGGGTATTCTTTATGAACTACCTTGGCTGGATTGATATGTCGATGGTATTCGTTAACCCCACATTCCTTTGGCCAGCCATTGTGGGTGGGGTCGTGATGGGATTTGGTTTCATCCTTGGTGGATATTGCCCAGGGACAAGCGTAACTGCTGCTGCAATTGGCAAGGTCGATGCAATGATTTTCCTATTAGGGATATTCATTGGTATTATTGCCTACGGAGAACTATTTCCCCTTTTCGATTCGTTTACGGTAAGCGGTAACCTTGGGCCAATCTTTGTATTCGATTCATTGGGCATCTCTGCGGGCTGGTTTGCGTTCCTTCTTATAGCCATTGCACTTATCGCCTTCGGCGTAACCGCCATGATTGAGGAGAAGGTTAACCCCGAGACAGGTCTTCAAGATACTAAGGGCGAAAGCTATGCCTTGCCTGTTGTACTTGCTGTGCTTGTGGGAGTTGTTATGATATTCACCCCCTTTGAAAGGATTACATCACTCAATGAGAAGGATATAACCGTACTTGAAGGGGAGATTATCGCCAACAAGCACTTTATCCATCCCGATGAGGTGTCCTTCAAACTCCTGAACGATTATCACCCTTTGACTCTAGTTGATGTTAGAAGTCAAGACGAATCGGCAGAGTTTTCTCTTCCTGGCTCGGTGAATGTTCCAATTTCTCAGCTCCATCTGCGGAAATGGAAAGGAACACTCTCGCCAAAGGAGGGAAAGGTTGTTTTCTACTCCAATGGGACAGAGCTTGCCCAAAAGGCTTGGATCGCCGCAAGGCGAATGGGTTATGAGAACATTTATGTTCTCGATGGTGGGCTAAACGGATTCTTCAATAATCTTGAGAATAACCCAGAACCCTCAAGCCTCAAGATGGAGGCAGGGTTTGCACATCGCTTCAGGGAGAGGGCAAGGAAGGCGTTCAAGGAGGGAGCGTTTGAGGTAAAGAAGACGCATGATGCTGAAGTGGAGGAAAAACCTGTGGTTGCCAGGGGAGGATGCTGAAGAATGTAAGATATTGAATAAGGAATATCGAATTTCGAATAACGAATATCGAATGTAAAAGTTGGTTTTAAACAAGAAATAATCTACTAGACATGAAGAAGCATACTGTTTCGATTGCTGTTGCAGCATTTGTGGGAGTGTTCCTACTGGCATTTATTGGTAAAAAGCTGTTGACCAGCACTTACACCGTTTCTGTAGCAGAGCAGATATCTCAGCTAACCGCAGCAGAGGCCAAATTCTCGCTTCTCAACTATGCGCTTGCGCTCAAAACGAATGACCCAAATGTTCTACTTATCGACATTAGAAGTGAAGATGATTACAAGCAGGAGCATTTGCCAAACGCTATAAATATTCCCATCAACAAACTCTTTGACAAGGAGTATAACGATTTCATTGGGGGCGGTGATCATCTTACAAAAGTTCTCTATGGTAATAATGAGGCGCAGGCATTAAACGCTCTTTCGATGCTTACCCTAAGAGGTAAAAAAGGGTTCAAGATGTTGAATGGGAGTTATGATGTAGCCTATCAGTTTGTTGTGAACAATCCAACACCCTCGTACTTCCACTACTCCGATGAACTTAAGCGTCATAATTACAATAGTTTAATGCCAGCAGGAGGAAGGGTTTCAACTTACACACCAAAGGGAGCGGCTTCTATTGAACCCATTGCACCAAGGGGAGGCTGCTAGACAAATTCATTTCAATATTTTTGAACTAAAAGTCACATTTTGAAGCATATAACTCGAACGGTTTGGGTTTTATCGCTTGTGAGTCTGCTAACAGATACAGCCAGCGATATGCTCTATCCAGTTTTGCCTATCTACCTCAAATCCATCGGATTTTCTGTGCTGCTTATTGGAATACTCGAGGGTGTTGCCGAGGCACTATCAGGACTTAGCAAAGGATATTTTGGGAAGGTTTCTGATGTTACAGGCAAACGAGTTACATTTGTTCAGTTTGGATATTCCATAAGTGCTGTTGCCAAACCCCTTCTAGGGATTTTTGCTAACCCTTTCTGGGTTTTCTTTGCAAGGACTCTCGATCGTTTTGGGAAGGGAATCAGAACCGGAGCTAGAGATGCAATACTTTCATCGGAGGCAACGTTTGAAAGCAAAGGGAAGGTATTCGGTTTCCATAGAGCAATGGATACTTTAGGCGCCGTCCTTGGCCCCTCTCTTGCCTTAGTCTTCCTATACTTCTTCCCCGAGAATTATCGAGTGTTATTCTTTATCGCATTTATTCCAGGACTGTTTGCTGTAATAGCAACCCGAAGACTTAAAGAAAAAGTTATTCCTTCAGAAAAAACTGGAAAAACTTCCTTATTTTCTTTCATATTCTACTGGAAGCAAGGCCCGCAAGCTTACCGTAAGTTGGTAATTGGTCTTTTGGCATTTACTCTGTTAAATAGTTCCGATGTGTTCTTACTTCTTAGGATTAAAGAGGCAGGTTTTAGCGATATGATGGTTGTGGGGTTATACATTTTCTACAACCTTGTCTATGCTTTGTTTGCTTATCCTGTCGGCATGCTTGCCGATAGGATAGGGCTTAAATCAATCTATATCATTGGGTTGGGCTTGTTCTCGTTTGTTTACGTTGGAATGTCATTTAGTTTGAGTCTTGGGTACACCCTAGGGCTATTTTTTCTTTATGGAATATATGCTGCTGCAACAGAAGGAATTGCCAAGGCATGGATTTCAAATATCTCTGATAAGAAGGATATTGCCACTGCTATAGGAACATTTTCGGGATTTCAGAGTATATTTGCCATGCTTGCAAGCTCACTTATGGGTTTAATATGGTTTTGGTACGACGAATTTTTTGCTTTCATGTTGGTAGGTGTAGCAACCTTTTTGTTGATACCATATTTTATTTCCTTACCAAAGCCTATTAAGTAATTATTCTGTTGATAATGAACAAGTTGTTTGTAATACTTTTTGTAAAGTTATTAATCCCCGTTATTTCAGTCTCACAGGGCTTTAATGGTGGTTTGCTTGCTGGAATGACAGCAACCCAAGTGGATGGTGATGGGTATGGGGGCTATAATCGTGCTGGGCTAATTGGAGGCGTTTGGATTGATAGAAATTTCTCTCCAGAAATAACCATCCGTACAGAGTTAAAGTATATCCAAAAGGGTAGTTACCGTCGATTTAAAGATGAGACTGGGGGGACTATTGGCTTTTATAGCCTTAGGCTTAACTATATAGAGATGCCTCTTCTTATTGAGTACCATTTCAGGGAAGATATAACTCCCTTTGCTGGTTTGTCCTTTGGCTTTTTATGGAAAGCTTTAGAGAAGAATGCCGATGGGCCTTACGATAACGAGTTCGTTGATAAATTCAGGAAGTTGGAGATAGCCGGAAATGCGGGGGTAACGTATAATGTCAATACTTCATTTAGTATTTGTGTAGTTTACTCATATTCTGCTTTCCCTGTCCGCCCACATAAAGGAGGCATAACCTACCACTGGGATAGAGGTCAGTTTAACAATGTGTTACAATTCTATTTGAGGTTTCATTTGTAGGGTTTAATGGTTGTTAAACTTTATTATTACTAGAGTTTTCATGTCATTTTCCTATTGATGTGAACTAAATTAATTCGAGGTTTGTTTACAATGTAAAAAACAATATTCAGATGAAAACAGTTCTAAAGCCAAATTTTCAAGCCTTCACATTACCTGAAGTTTTTCATATCAATCCTATTGACGCAGCAGTAGAGTTAGCCAATGCCAATGCAATAATAGTTGATGTTAGGGAGCACGATGAACAAGCTGTTGTAGGCTTTGACACTGAAATGCTAGAGTGTATGCCTTTCTCGGGTATTGCAGAAACTTTCGCAAACCTCGCCAAAGACAAAAATCTAATTATTGCCTGTTCCAATGGAATTCGTAGCGTTAAGGTTGTCAATCTTTTAAAACATCAGGGTTTTACAAGTGTAGTTAATTTGGATGGTGGAATAAACCAATGGTATAGCGATGGTTTACCTTTGTTGATTAGTCATGAGATACTTGATTCAAGCAATCACTGTAATAGCAGTAGTTCTGGATGCGGGTGTTGCGGAGGGCATTAGGTATATTTTGTAATAAAGTTTGATGAATGAGAAATTTTTTTGAGGGACATGGATTTGTTTTAAAAGGTATCTTACATCTTTCACCACAAGAATCCTATAAACTATGCCTTTCAGGAGCACTTTTGCTGGATGTTAGGCTTGGCTTACTTTTTAAGCAAAAGCGTTTCGATGTCCCCGAGTTATTGCATTGCCATAGCGAAGAGATTGGTGATTTCTTTCACCATCTGCCGAGTAATAAGCCAATTATTGTTGCCGATGCTGTTGGGATTCACAGCAAAGAGGTTGTTGCCTTTCTTTTGGAAAAAGGCTATACAATGGTTGCCAACCTGGTTGGAGGCATTCATGATTGGGAGAGGGATGGGCTTCCTTTAATAATCAACAAGGATGAGACAATGACGGGTGGTTGCATGTGCATGCTAAGAACTTGGGGTAAAACAAATGCTAATAACAACAAAAAACCCCCATCAATTAAGTGACGGGGGTTCTTTGTTGTTTGAGGTATCTTATTCTCTTCTACAATACATTTTCAACATTGGTTCAGCAGGTTGGTACTTAAGTTCCAGTGCCTTACGGAAGTCGCTACAAGCACCTTCGGTATCGTTAACGTTCATTCTTGATATGCCTCTATTATAATATGCTTCAGCATTCTTTGGATCTTTCTTGATGATGAAATCATAATCGGGTAAGGCTTGCTTGTGATTGCCAAGAATGGCCTTTGATACAGCACGATTATAGTATGCCTGTGCAAAGTCCTTGTCGAGTTCAATCACTTTATCAAAATCCTTGATTGAGGCGGCATATTCCTTGGAGAGAGCTTTGGAAATTCCTCTTCCATAGTATGCTCTTTTGTATTCAGGGTTCAATGAAATTGCTTTTGAAAAATCATTTATTGCTTCTTTGAAGTTTCCTTTTTTGATATATGCACCACCACGAGATCCATACGCTAAATCGTATTTTGGGTCAATTTTTAATGCTTTGTTGAAGAAGTCTATCGATTCATCAACCTTATTGAGGTTATGCTTTGCCATACCAAGCTGGTAAAAAATTTCCTTATCATCTTGAATTGAAATTGCTGCTTTGGAAAGATCGCTTTCGGCACCAACCCAGTCCTGAATTTTTACCCTAAAAATACCTCTTTGTTTGTAGGCATCGGCAGGAGCCTCGGAACTTTCAATAAGCCTGTCAAGGTCAGAGATGGCACCCATAAAATCATCGAGATTACCGCGTGTTTCTCCACGGCTATAGTATGCTTCGATGTTTGAACCATCAAGCTCAATGCTTCTATTGTAATCTTTGACTGCTTCCTCAAACATCATTAGGGAGGCTTTGAGCAATCCCCTTTGGTAGTAAGCTGCTGAACTTGAGTCGTTGAGTTCAATGGCTTGGTTAAAGTCATTCATTGCTAGTTCTGTTGCCTTCATTTTTCGATGAGAAATTGCCCTATTGAGAAAAAAGTCAGAAATATTTGGGTCAATCCCAATGGCAGTTGTGTAATCAACAATAGCAGTGGAGTCTTGTCCAATTTTTGAATATGCCAAACCTCGGGCAAAGTAGTAGTCAGCAACCTTTTTATTGTACCAGATGGCTTTGTTGTATTTCAATATAGCTTGTTCGTAAAAAGTAGAATCGGCTAAAGCATTACCCTGGAGGTATGCCTTATCGGCAAAACGAGGACGAAGAAGTTGGAAAACAACGCCAGCGATTACAATTAGAATAAATATTATTAAAAGTACTCTCTTCATATATATTTGATTTAATGTTTTTTAAACTAATGGTTATGAATTTATGTTACTAGCAAAGGTAAAAAAAGTTAACTATTTAAAGAATTACATGAATTAATATTATTACTCCTTCCCTCCATAAGCGAGATCGCCTGCATCGCCTAAGCCTGGAACGATATATGATTTTACAGTAAGCTCGTCGTCAATAGCACCTAACCATATAGTAGTTTCCTTTTGGGGAAGGTTTTTCTTGGTATAATCAACACCCTCTTTTGATGCAATAATCGATACAATATGTGTATGCTTTGGTTTACCTTTTTCTATTAATGCTTTGTATGCCAGTACCATTGATGCTCCTGTGGCTAACATTGGGTCAACAATAATTAGTACCTTATCGGCGATGGAAGGGCAGGAGAGGTGTTCGAATTGTATCTTGAAAGTTCCATCCTTGCTGTACTTTCTATAAGCTGATATAAAAGCGTTTTCGGCTCCGTCGAAATAGTTGAGGAACCCGTTGTGCATGGGAAGTCCTGCTCTAAGTATTGAGGCTACAACAATCTTATCGCAAGGTATATTCATCTCAGCAATACTCAAGGGTGTTTGAACTGAGGCGGCCTTATAGTTCAGGTCACGGCTCAACTCATAAGCGAAGATTTCGCTGATTCTTTCCAAGTTTCGCCTAAAACGCAATCTATCAGATTGAATTTGAACGCTTCTGATTTCAAAAATGAACCTGTTTAGTAACGAATTTGACTCGCCAAGCATTTTTATCATGGTTTCAAGCTTATGAGTTTAGAATTGAGATGCAAAATAGTAAAAAAGCATTGATTTATTTCGGTTTAACTAATTTTTTACAAAAAAATCAGCTTATACCTGGTATAGTTATTCCTTCGAGTGTTCTGTATAATTCAAGGGCGTAAACATCAGTCATGCCTGCCACATAATCAACGGCAGAGAGCAAACTTTCATAGCTGTTAGGTTTGCTCGAAAGGTATTGATTTGGAATCAGTTTTAACACTTTCTTTGAGTACCCTTGGTTTGGCGATAGCAGAGCTGGGCAAATCTTCTCTAAAAGTTTTCCTATTACCTGATAACCAGCCAATTCAATCTCTATTACGGTGCGGTGATTGTAAACCTGCTCAATCGAAATCTTTCGGAGACGTTGTAACGCATCGTTTGCTGGACCATCGAGTTGTTCAATTAGTGGGGGTACAACTTCTCCTCTCATGATTGAGGGTAAGCTCTTTTCGAAAGCACAGGTACAATCCCTTACAAGTTTTCCAATCAAAACGGCTCGAAGAAAAGCTAACTTCTCATTGGTATCGCTTACCTCACTGAGGGTTTGATTGATGTTCTTGAGCCAGCCAGAATCATTGGAAGGGTTGAAAAAATCTGAGAAAAGTTCAATCACAAAATTTGTTGAAACAATGCCTAACCTATGGGCATCCTCAATATCCATGATTTGATAGCAAATATCATCGGCTGCTTCGACAAGGTAAACAAGGGGATGCCTTGCAAAAGCTCTGGGTTTTTCGCTTACAGGAGTTACGCCTAATTCATCGCAAATATTTATAAAGGTATCAATTTCTGCTTGAAAGAAACCAAACTTCTTCTTTTGTTGGAAAGTTGACTCCCAAGGGTACTTAACTATTGAGCTAAGAACGGGGTAGCTAAGCCTATAACCACCGTCACGTCTTCCCTCGAACTTTTTGGTTAGCAATCTTAGTGCGTTTGCATTACCTTCGAAGCGGGTTAAGTCGGTCCACTGTTCGATTGTAAGAATTGGGGCGTAAAGATTTTCGTTATTCTTGAAGTAAGTTCTAATGGCTTCCTCCCCGCTATGTCCAAAGGGTGGATTCCCCAAATCGTGAGCCAAGCAAGCAGTGGATACGATGGTAGGAATCTGCTCAATAAGTTCAATAGGAGTATGAGGTGATACCCTCTTAAGCATTGGAATGAGGTTGTTGCCAAGGCTTCTCCCAACACTAGCTACCTCAAGGCTATGGGTTAACCTGTTGTGAACAAACACGCTGCCTGGTAAAGGGAAAACTTGCGTTTTATTCTGAAGTCGTCGAAAGGGTGAGCTGAAAATAATTCTGTCGTAATCGCGCTGGAAGTGCGAGCGTGTTTCGCTTTCTTGCGTTGAACCCTCTGTAAATCCGAAACGCTTGGGACTAAGAAGTTTTGTCCAGTCCATTTGAATTGCCATTGCGAAGGATGCGAAAGATTAATGTTCCGTTTTAAGAACCTCCAGCAACAAGGTTTGTGATGTTGTTGGATATTTTGAGGATTTTATAGACTTCTCCAAACTCGTTTTTGATAGGGGTGTAGGTTTCTTGAAACACGAATACTTTGTCGTTAACAATGAATTTGTTAACTTGCTTCTGTGGAATACCGCTTCTCAAATTACTCCAAAAACGGTCGTATTCAATCTTCTTTTCTAAAGCCAAATCCATTTTGTCTGAATGATGTGTTCCAACCACTTCGTTGCGAGTAAGGTTAAGAAGTTCGAGGTAGGCATCATTTATTGAGGTAATATAACCTTGATAGTCGTATTCAATTACGAAACTTGAGCTATTCAGAGCATCGATGAAGCTTTGCATCTCGGCCGACTTTCGGGTCGATTCCTCCTGGGTAGCCTGAAGTTCTTCCATATTCTGACGCATTTCCTCCTCCTGAGCCGACATCTCTTCAGCTTGCTGTTGGGTTTTTGCTAGTAGTGCTGCTGTTCGGATGTTAATTCTCACCGATGTTATTGTTGAGGCAATAGTTTGAGCTATTCGTTCAACAAACTCAATTTGGAAGTCCTCAAAGAGATTGAACGAGGCAAGTTCTATAACGCCTAAAACGTTTTTCTCCATAAGCAAAGGAACGATAAGCAGTACCCTTGGTTTACTTTGCCCTAATCCCGATGAAATCTCGATGTAATCTTCAGGTATTTCGGTAAGGTAAACCGATTTCTTCTCGATGGCGCTTGCTCCAATTAAACCCTCTCCTGGTAGGACTTTTTTATTAATAAATTTTTGTCTGTTAAATGCATAAGCAGCAACAAGTTGAAAATGAGGATCGGCTGGGTCATCATCGTTGAAAAGGAAAAGCCCTCCCTGATTGGCATCAAGAGTTTGCACAATTTCTTTGATGATAGACCTTGACAAATTATCCATGCTGTCGTTGTTGAGCCGAAGAATCTCACCAAATTTTGCAAGCCCTTCATTCACCCAACGTCTTTGGTTATCTTCGGCTTTACGCTTTTCCTCTTCGTTTCTAGCGTTTTGTAGGCTATTTCGCATGTCAATAAGAGCCTTACCAAGTACATCCTCGTCGCTAAGTTTTTTTACATCGACGTTGAAGTCCCCTTTTCCAATGCTTGTTGCAAAAGTCACCTTTAGCTTAAGCCCA
>CAYZSD010000009.1:0-36366 GCA_964481075.1 uncultured Rikenellaceae bacterium
ATAACCCTAACATCACTTTTACCAGCCTGCGGCAGGCAGGCATTGGGAGTTTTACTCCCGATAAATCGGGACTACATTTTACATTGTTTTTTATTGCCCGCCCACACCCCTCAGTCCCCTAAAGGGGGGCTGCCCGCATTTAAGGTGCGGTGGGGTGCCCCCTACAGGGGGTAGGGGGTAGTGGGGGCAAGTAAAAGAAATATCGAATACCGAACATCGATTAACGATTTAAGAAGTGAAGTAGAACGCCCAATCGTAAATCAAAAATCGTTAATCGGAGTTCATAAATCTCTTTGAATATCGAACAGGGAACTTCAATTTTATCTTTATATTTGTAAAAACATTTTCTCAATGGATAATACACTCATAGTCATTAAACGCACAAGCACACGGAAGCATCTTAATGAGGCATTGCGTAAACTTAAGAGTAGAAAAAAGTTTAATGCTAAAAAATACCTTGGCACTGTTAAGGATGTATATGGCGATGCAATTGATTACCAAAAGAACCTGAGGGATGAGTGGGCATAGCTTTTTGGTTGATACCAATATGCTTATTCTGCTTATTAATGGGAATGATCGTGTTGCTGAGCTGCTTGATGGTTGTAGATTAAATGTTTCATTCATTACAGAATTAGAACTTCTTAGCGCACAAGGTTTGCAACAGAGTCAAATTAAGACCATAGAGAATTTACTTGCCGATTGCATTATAGTTGATATTAATCCAAGAATAAAAAACTCTGCAATTTCACTTCGAAGAAAAAACAGGATAAAACTACCTGATGCAATTATTGCTGCTACTGCAATTACATTAGAAATACCACTTTTAACAGCCGACAAAGGTTTTAAACCCCTTGATGATTTGACCCAAATTCTTTTTGAATTGTAAAAGAGCAAAGTTAACCTACTACAAGAGGCTTTACTTCTGCGATAAAAAACATTAGGGCAGCCGGCCCGCCCACCTTTTGGCGAACATAGAAACATCAGGTAAAGAAGAAGTTTTAAAGAAATGTAAAATATCGAATGTAAAATGCGATGCCCTGAGTGTTACACTGAGCAGTTCGGTAAACTCACTGACCACTTGCCGAAGTGCTTGCCGAAGGGTAAAAGTAGTGAAGGGCGATTTTTATTACCATATCGGAAAATATAACCCTAACATCACTTTTACCAGCCTGCAGGCAGGCAGGCATTGGGAGTTTTACATTTAATATTTTACATTGTTTTTCCCCGCGCGCACCCCTTGATCCCCAAGGGGAAGCCTGCCCGCATTTATGGTGCGGTGGGATGCTTTTGTCAGATTAAAGATCAGGGGATTGAGAGGCGGACTGCCCCAGCGGGGTCAGATATCGGTAGCAATGGGCAAAGTCCTATTGCATTAGGCGCACGAAATCCCTTTTCGATTGGAACATGAACCCTGTTGCGCCGCAAATGGGAAGTATGATTGGAAGAGAAAAGAATGTAGAATAACGAATATCGATTAACGATTTATGAAGTGCTGGTAGGCGATGGTCTTTTCTTCTTTGCTATCGTCAACAAAATACCCGTTCGTCCGTCAGGGTTTGACTAAGGGGTGGCTGGTGCGGTGGCAAGTTCAAACTCTGACTAAGCATGGAAGTTTAAAGAAATGTAATCCCGAATTATCGGGAGTAAAATATCGAATGTAAAATGTAAAAGTGCTGGTAGGCAATGGTCTTTTCTCCTTTGGCATCGAAAAAGGTTTGCCTCTTAGCTCCAGAGGAGCGAAATATTGGTAAAAAAAGTAAAAAGATAGTTGCGATGCACGTGATAGGGTTAGATTGAAACAAGCTCCATGCTGCATCGCAATTAAGGTAGAAACGGCTTTGAATATCGAATATCTAACATCGAATATCGAGTTTCCAAGTGCTGGGAGGAGATGGTCTTTACTTCTTAGCTTTAGTCAACAATAAGCCCGTTAGCTCGTCAGGGTTTGACTAAGGGGTGGCTGGTGCGGTGGCAAGTTCAAACTCTGACTAAGCATGGAAGTTTAAAGAAATGTAATCCCGAATTATCGGGAGTAAAATATCGAATGTAAAATGTAAAAGTGCTGGTAGGCAATGGTCTTTTCTCCTTTGGCATCGAAAAAGGTTTGCCTCTTAGCTCCAGAGGAGCGAAATATTGGTAAAAAAAGTAAAAAGATAGTTGCGATGCACGTAATAGGGTTAGATTGAAACAAGCACCATGCTGCATCCCAATTAAGGCAGAAAAGGCTTTGAATATCGAATCCTTCGACAAGTGTAACAGTGAGCCTCGACCCCGATACTACGGGGTTCGGGGTCGAACTGCTCAGGACAGGCAAGGAACACTGATTTATGAAGTATTGGAAGGTAACGGTTGTTTATTCCTTTTTATCGTCAACAATACATTCTTTTGCCCCGTTCCATTTCGTATCATTGAAAACATCAGTAAGCTTCAAACAATTTTTGTATCTTCGCCGTATAAAGAAATGACATGAAGACATACATTGACACATCGGTATTCGGTGGCTTTTTTGATAGCGAGTTTTCAGAGCCTACTAAACGTTTCTTTGATGAACTGGATAAAGATCTGAAAATTCCTGTCATTTCAGATATGACCATTGATGAAATGCAGCATGCACCTGTTGAAGTAAAACAACTTTTCAACAGGTACACCAACAATTACATTGTATTAGAAGTTACAGAACCAATCGTAAAAATTGCTAAAGCATACATAGCAGAAAAAGGGCTTACTCAAAAATCGCTGAACGATGCTATTCATATCGCAACGGCAAGCTACTACAAGATAGATGTAATTGTAAGTTGGAATTTTAAGCATATCGTGAACCTAAACAGAATTAGGCTTTTCCATGCAGTAAACCTGAAGAATGGTTTACCATTAATAGAAATAAGAACGCCACTTGAAACATTGATATTTTAAAAACAAGGAGAATGACTGCAAAGAAAAAAATAGCAATTGGCGTTAACACCATGCTTTCCATAAAAGAGATGGTGGGCAAAAAGTATGCCAATAACGCAGAAAAACTACTTAGCGATCTTAAGCTAATACGCAAACGCTACCTCTTGTCAAAGGGTAAAATGAAGCCTTTAATTGTCCCTTAAGGGGGCAGCCCGCAACTAAAGGTGCGGTGACAAAACTTTCCATCCCCGAAAAGAACATCGGGGTCATCTTTTTGACGAGACATTCCAACGTCAAGGGAAGGGAGAGGGTTTAATATCGAATATCGAATATCGATTTACGATTTATGAAGTGCTGGTAGGCGATGGTCTTTACTTCTTAGCTTTAGTCAACGATAAGCCCGTTAGCTCATCAGGGTTTGACTAGGTGTAGGGAGGTGCGGTGACAAGCTCAAACTCTGACTATTTCTGACAATCCATAGTTAGACTTTTTAAATCTTTTAGAAAAAAAACATAACTTGCATCTTTTTAGATTTCATTACATGATTCAGAAAATGAGAAAGATGATGTCAATACTATTTGTTTGTTTAACGCTTTACACATTTATTCTAGTATTTTTCTACGCTTTTCAATCAAGTTTTTTATTCTACCCGCAACCACTCAAACGCACAATATCATTAAACGCACAAGTTGAGGAGGTAAATATCAAAACCCCAAGTGGTAACAATCTTCATGGATGGCTATGTAAAAGTAAAACTGAGAATCCTCAGAAGGTGGTAATCTATTTTGGCGGCAATGCCGAAGAGGTTTCACATCTAATCCCAATGTCCTCAATTTTTGATGACTGGGCATTGCTTCTGGTAAACTATCCCGGCTATGGCAAAAGCGAAGGCAAACCCGGTGAAAAAAGTTTTTTCGAGGCAGCAACATCAATTTACGATTATGTGATTTCAAGGGAAGATATAGATAATGAGCATATTGTGCTTATGGGGCGAAGTATCGGTACGGGAACAGCAGTTTATTTGGTTCACGAAAGGAAGGTAAGGGCGGTTATCCTTTTCTCGCCCTTTGAAAGCATTAGGGCTATTGCCCAATCGAAGCTTCCATTTTTGCCTGTGGGCCTACTTCTAAAGCACCAGTTCGAGGCAAAAAAAATAGCGATTCATATTGATATCCCGATGCTCGCATTTTATGGGACTTTGGATAACATCATACCGCCAAAACACAGCAAAAATTTGCAGAAATCGTGGAAAGGAAATTCAAATTTAATAGAGCTTAAGGGGTTTGGGCATAATGATATTTTTCAAAGTAATCAACTTTGGGAGGAGGTTACTGCGTTTTTAAGGGGGATATAGCCTATCGTATAATTAAAAAACTGTTTAATTTTTGTTTTATTTTAATGTCATTTCGAACCCCGTTTTTTGGGGGTGAGAATTCTTTTATTACAAATTTTAAATAGAGGGACAAAACTTGCAGGTTTTATCGCAAATCTTTAAACTATACCTAAAAGACTTGTTCGGATTACCATTTTTCGTGGAGGAATTTATTTCAAAAAAAACGCCCCATCGCTGGAGCGTTTCCTTTTTATGGATATTTGAAGATTACTTCAAGTTGTGCTTCTTCACAAAATTCTCAAGAACACCCTTCAAATCTGGCTTTCCAATCTCTGCTAGATCGTAGTAAACTCTGGTTGTAGGTTTCTTAATATTGATAATACGGCTCAAATCGATTGGTGTTCCAATGATTACGGTGTCGCAATCGGTGTTGTTAATGGTAGCCTCAAGGTCTTTGAGCTGCTGCTCGCCGTAACCCATTGCTGGGAGGATGCTGCCAATCTCTGGATAAATCTCATAGGTTTCCTTCAGCTTGCCAACAAGATATGGACGAGCATCAACCTCTTCGCTGGCTCCGAACTTACGTGCAGCAACGGTGCCTGCACCAATCTTCATGTTTCCATGAGTGAGTGTGGGGCCGTCCTCAACGATTAGGCAACGCTTTCCGTTGATTAGTTCAGGTTTGTCAACGGTTATGGGCGATGCACCATCAACCACAATGGCTTTTGGGTTGCGGCTGCGAATGCTATCGCGAACAATTTGGATACCTTCTGGTGAAGCGGAATCCATTTTATTTATTACCACCACGTCGGCCATGCGGAGGTTTACCTCGCCTGGATAGTAGCTGATTTCGTTACCTGGACGGTGAGGATCTGCAACTGTAATGGTCAAATCGGGCTTAAAGAAAGCGAAGTCGTTGTTGCCGCCATCCCAAAGGATAACATCGCAACCACTTGGATCTTTCTCCGCTTCGCGAAGGATGGCCTCATAGTCAACACCAGCATAAATAACGTTTCCGCGAACAACGTGTGGTTCGTACTCTTCCATCTCCTCAACGGTACACTTGTGCTTCTTCAGGTCTTCAACCACTGCAAAACGCTGAACTTTCTGCGCAACCAAATCGCCGTAAGGCATTGGGTGACGAACAGCCACAACCTTAAGCCCCATGCCCATCAGATGCTCAATAACCTTCCTCGAAGTTTGCGATTTACCACAACCTGTACGGGTTGCAACAACAGCAACCACTGGCTTGTTGCTCTTTACCATGGTCTCGTTTGGCCCAATAAGCATGAAGTTTGCCCCGGCAGCGTTCACCCTTGAACCGATTCTCATCACGTAGTTATAGTCAACATCGCTGTACGAGAAAACACAATCGTGAGCATTGTACTCCTTAATAACCTTTTCTAGCTCATCCTCAGCCACGATGGGAATTCCATTTGGATATAACTTGCCAGCTAGTTCGGCTGGATACTTACGACCATCGATGTCGGGAATTTGTGCTGCGGTGAAAGCTACCACGTTGTAGTTCTCCTTGTCGCGGAAGAAGGTGTTGAAATTGTGGAAATCTCTTCCGGCTGCACCGATAATAATTACATTACGCTTGTTCATAAACTTTTTAATTGAATTAAAAATATGTTGATTTGTACTTAATTAGTATTAAACACCCTGCAAATTTAAAAGTTTAAGTGCAAGTGAAATATAAAAAATGATATACTATTGTAGCAAAACCAACACTGGGGTGCTGTTACTGATTGATAACCAACAATATAAACCACAATATGTTAAGAAACATCATTAAGTAATTAAGGGTTAGTTTAGATTGAAATATTTGGGCTCGAAAAACTTCTTAAAAATCTACAATTGAAGTATTTGTAAAAAAAGTGGAAACCATTTAATGGCATGATAATTGATTTAAAATACTTTTTGTATGTTTGTTGGTTCAAACTGTGCAATAATATGCAGCTGTTGGGAAGAAAAATACTAAGATTTTTTTTATTTACTGCTGTCTTTCTGGTAGTTGTATTACCTCTTCATGCCCAAACAAGAATCGATAGCCTCAGAAACCAGCTCGAAAAGGCACCCCGCACCCAAAGGGTAAGCTTGCTCATTGATATGGCTTATGAGTATGATAGGCTTATTGGCGAGGCAGAAGATAGTGAGAGAGAAAATCTTATTTCTCAGTTCGATAGGGCAACCTATGAGGCCCTTGACGCCGCCCTTAGCCAGGAAGACAATCTTCAAAAAGCCAGAGCGCATCGAATTCGGGGGGAGTACTTCAAGTACATCAATGATTTTGAAGGGATGTTTGCCTGGCATGTAAAAGCTTTAGAATTCTTCAAAGAATCTGGAGATATAAGTGCTTATTTAAAAGCAATATGGGAGCTTGGAATTTTACATAGTGAAATAGACCCTGCTTATGCAATTGAAACTTTTTCAAATATTTTATCGGTTGACATTCATAAGGTAAATAGAGACTCTTTTCTGGGAATTTTTCAAGAATTGGGCGTTAACTATTACTTCAAAGGCAATTATAAAAAATCCTTAGAGATCTTTACGGAGATTTATTCAAAAAGCAATGAGGTTGGAGACTCTTCCTGGATTGGAAAAAGCCTTAATATGCTTGGGGTTACTTCATATACAAGTGGCGATTACAATGAAGCATTAGAATATTACATGGAATCGCTTAGACTTAGTGAAAGGCTTCAAGAAAAGGGGCAGGTTGCACGTGCTATGCTAAATATTGGTAGTGTTCACAAGGCCATTAAATCATGGGAAACAGCAAAGGATTACTATTTGCAGGCATTAGGAATTTTTGAGGAGCTTGAAGACAAAAGAAGTATGGCCTCATGCTTTAATAACATAGGTATTATCTACGAGGAGGCAAACAACTTGGAAGAGGCAGAAGCCTACTACAACGAATCTGTGAAATTAAGGGAAGAGTTAAGAGACTCTGTTGGACTTATAACCAATTACATCAACCTTGGCTCATTATATAAGAAAAACAAGGAGTATCGAAAAGCCTACAATTCGTACCGAAGAGCACTAATTATTGCCCAAAGAAGGGGCGACAGAAGGCGTATAGCCTTAATATCCAACAACATTGGCGATGTTTATACTGAAGAGGGAAAGTACGAGGAGGCGCTTCCCTACTTTTATCGTAGTCTTGAGATATCCACAGAACTGGGCATAAGGGATATTATTCAATTGAACTACAGGGGTATATCTCTCGCACACGAAAAACAGGGCAAGACCGATGAGGCACTTAAATATTTTAAGCAATTCTACGAGGTTCGAGAAGAGTTGATCAATGAGGGCAACCAGAAGGCAATCGCTGAGATGCAGACTAAGTACGATACTGAGAAGAAGGAGCAGCAGATTGTGCTGATGAACAAGGATATGGAACTGCGAGATGCCATCATCAAGCGTGATAGGTTCGTAAAGATTTCGATGGGCGTGGGTATTGCCTTTATCTTTATCTTCGCGCTATACGTTGCCATCCAGCTCCAGGAAAAGAAGAGGAAAAACATCCTGCTTGCCAGGCAGAACGATGAAATTCAGAAGCAGAAAGCCGAGATCGAGAACCAGCGCGACCTGCTTGCCAAGCAGAAGCAAGAGATTACCGATAGCATCAAGTACGCTCGCCGAATACAGAAAGCAATACTACCCCAGGACGAAGAACTCCAAGAAATTATGCCCGAGCATTTTGTGCTGTTTAAACCAAGGGACATTGTTAGCGGCGATTTCTTCTGGATTACCAAGAACAACAACAGAACTTTCGTGGTTGCCGCCGACTGCACTGGACATGGCGTTCCAGGTGCTTTCATGAGTATGTTGGGCGTGGCGTTCCTCAACGAAATTGTGCTATTCCATCAGCGCGAGAACGCCGAAGAAATCCTAAATGAGCTGCGACGATTCGTTAAAACAACCCTTGGTCAAACCGGAAAAGCCGATGAGGCTAAGGACGGCATGGATATTGCTCTTTGCGTTATCGATTGGGACAACCGAATGATTCAGTATGCTGGGGCATACAACCCCCTATTCCACTTCCGCAACGGCGAGCTTAACGAGGTTAAAGCCGATAAGATGCCCATTGGAATCCATGTGAAAGACCAAATGTCGTTCACTCGCAACGAGTTCGAATACCATAAAGGCGATACGTTCTACCTCTTCTCCGATGGGTTTGTTGATCAGTTTGGTGGCGAAGATGGACGCAAGTTTATGACCAAGCATTTCAAGCAGCTTCTTGCCAGCATTCAGGATAAGCCCATGCCCGAGCAGAAAGAAATACTCGACAATACCCTTACTGAATGGAGGGGCGAGCATGAACAGATTGATGATGTTTGCGTTGTGGGGTTTAGGTTTACCGATATTGAGTTAAAACAGCAAGCACAATCGGATGAGACGATGTAACCCTCTCAAGTTATTCCCATTATACTTTTTTCAACAAAATGCAGCGTTTGCTTATCCAAACTCGTCTAATTTAAGATAAAGCGCATACAAAAAATGCACAAAACA
The DNA here is from genome assembly GCA_964481075.1 of uncultured Rikenellaceae bacterium. Taxonomy (GTDB): domain Bacteria; phylum Bacteroidota; class Bacteroidia; order Bacteroidales; family Tenuifilaceae; genus MWFE01. Next base: position 8,741 of record CAYZSD010000009.1, read on the forward strand.
TTCTTCGTACTTGCCTTTCGCAATTTACTAAAAAACAAGTTCTTCGTTCTTGTCAATGTGCTTGGTCTTGGAGCTACTTTGGCCTGCTGCATTGTGGCGTACCTCAACCACAAGTTCGAAGTCGATTACAACAAGACCCATCTCAATCTTGATAAAATATATAAGGTAAATATTTTTAGAGAGATAAACAATCGTGAGCAGCGTTACGGCATTTCTCCCATGTCGCTTGCCCCTGCCCTTGGCGAAAGTTCACCAGGTCTGGAGCAGCTAGTAAGGTTCACCGTTGCTGGAATATCGTTACGCAGTGGTAATGACGAGAACTCAAAGATATTCTCGCAGCGTGTGGCCTTTGCAGATAATGGATTCTTCGAGATGTTCACTTTTCCTGCATGGATGGGTAATACATCATCGTTCAACGATGTGAACTGCATTATTCTCTCCGACAAAACAGCCGAGAAGTTTTTTGGAGATATCAACCCTGTGGGTCAGAGTATTAGTCTTTTTGATTCCAAGGGGCAACCCCATGAGTTCACTATTGGAGCTGTACTGGATCATATCCCCGAGAACTCAATGGTAGGTTTTGATGCGATTATGCTGTTCAGAAACTATTTCACCTTCTATTCAGTTGACGAGATGGACTGGAAACAATGGATTGGTGCAACATTTATGACCATCCCAAATCCATCGAATATACCTGCTATCGAAGCACAGCTAAACAATTTCATTGATATTCAGAACCGTGCCAGGGAGGATTGGCATATCACTCGATACGAGGTGATGAGCCTAAGGGATTATACCAAGATTAGCCGCGATGTTTGGGCCAACTGGCTATGGTTCAACCTTCATCCTGCGCAAATAATCGGGCCCTTAGTGATGAGCATCCTAATCCTTCTCCTCGCCAGCTTCAACTACATGAATACCTCCATATCCATTGCCAACACTAGGCTCAAGGAGATTGGCGTGCGTAAGGTTATGGGCAGCAGCCGAAGGCAATTGATAGTTCAATTCCTAGGCGAAAACGCCCTTGTGTGTTTCCTTGCCCTGCTCGTTTCGCTACTTATGGCGGTCTTTCTGCTCGATCAGTATAACAAGATGTGGAGCTACATGGACCTAAAGATGGATTTTACGGGGAACGTGAGTTTTTGGGGATTTCTCCTTATCATGCTAGTCTTCACCTCTGTGCTTGCTGGTGCCTACTCGGCTTTCTACATCAGTTCGTTCAAACCCGTTGAGGTTTTCAAGGGAACATATAGGCTAAAGGAAGGCGGATGGCTCTCGAAGATACTGCTTTGGTTTCAGATAACTGTTTCCATTATCGCCATTATTGCCAGCTTCGTTTTTACCCAGAATGCAAGGTTTCAGGAGGAAATGGATATGGGCTACGACAAGGACAAAGTACTAGTTGTTCGACAGGCTTCAGGAGTGGATGTCAATGCCCTTAAAGCCTCGTTCGAGAGCAACCCAGATGTGAAGAGCGTTGTTTTCACAAGTCAGCATGTTGGGTGGGGCGGCTACTCCCGAACTATTGAGATGATGGACAAAAAAACAGAGGTTGAGGTGATGGAGGTTGGGGTAAACTACCTGAGTGCAATGGGATTTAAAATAATTGAGGGCCGAGGTTTCGAAACTGAGTTTGAGGCTTCGGATGTTGCACATTCTGTGGTACTAGATAGGAGAACCGCCAGTGAGCTAGGATTTGAAAACCTAATTGGGCAAACCCTCCGTCTTGACACACTTTCCCTTAGAATTATTGGAGTAACCGATTACTTTCATACGAATTTTTGGAGTAAACCCGTTCCCATAATCTTCTGGATGCGATCTCCTCAACCGCCGGGTCTAATAATTGTTAGAACCGATGCCGAAACCCGAAAAAGCGTTTTCGACTTCCTCAAGAGCGAATGGGAAAATCAAGTGTACCACATCCCTTTCTCGGGTTTCGAGCAGATGAATATCGATGAGGAATCGCTTAATGTGAACAAAAATATAACCATCATCAATTCATTTCTTGCTGTAATTGCCATTGTTCTCTCGTCCATAGCACTTTACACGCTTGTTTCGCTGAATATCCTTCGTAGGATCAAGGAGATAGGCGTACGGACTGTACTGGGATCTTCACATTTTGGGGTGAATATGCTTATCAGTAGGCCATTTATGGTTATTGTTCTACTTGCCTCAATATCTGGCGGATTGGGAGGTTATTTCCTTTCAAAGATGCTTCTCGATAGCCTTTGGCCTGTCAGGGTGCCAATTAGTGTTGTCAGCATTGCGTTTCCTGTACTCTTCATGCTTTTATTAGCCTATATTATTATAAGTGTAAAGATATACCTAACCCTTTCGAGGAATCCTGTTGAGTCGTTAAGGTACGAGTAAACGTTTGCAATGGTTACTCTTTTGCTGGCTTGTTATTGGATTTTCCATTTTTTTCCTTAACATTGCCTATCAAATTTTTTTATATGAGCGACCCCCTCTGTCCAAACTACTCAGCCTGCCAACTTGTTAATGGCACCATTGAGCTTTTGGATAAGAGAAAGGAACTTTACATCAACCTATTCTGTAAGGATTTATCGGGTAAATGGCAGGCATGTAAACGGTTCACAACCAAGAAAGAGTTGAACTTTTGCCCAGATTTTGTACTACCCGACACAACATTATCAACCGAGGAAATCATTGAGAAATTCGATTCAACCTAATATTGGTTGAATACATGATTATTGTTAAAACCTGTTTATAACTACTAATCTTGAACTTAAAACTATAAACAATCAAACGAGCAATGGCAACACTTGAAATTGAAGGAAGGGTATTCGAAGTGGATGGCGATGGTTTTCTGCAGGATCCAAAAATTTGGAATGACGAGGTAGCAACTCTTATAGCACGTTACGATGGCATTGAGGAGATGACCGACAAGCACTGGGCGATTGTAAGAATCATTCGTAGCAACTGGGAGGAGAAGGGTATGGCTCCAATGGTACGAACAATCTGCAAAGAAACAGGCTTAAAGCTAAAGGAGATATTCGAACTGTTCCCTCTAGGACCAGCACGGGGCGCCTGTAGGGTGGCAGGATTGCCCAAACCCGATGGATGTGTGTAGAGGTTGTTTTCGTAATACAATCATTGCATTCTTAATTCCAAATCTTAAATCTTAAATCAAAAATCCTTGTTCGTAAATCTTTATGGTTTGGTATAAAACAATCACATATCTTTCTATAATAATCTGCTTAACAGGGATTTTATGGCATCTTGTTAGGTTGATTCGTATGGGTATGCCCAATGATTTCTCGAAAAAATCAGGTGACGTAGTAAGAGGGATAAAGTACTCGTTTACAGGTGCTATGAACCCAATACATAAGGAGTCGGCTTACTTACACCTACCTACTTACACTGCTGGGGTAGTTTTCCATTTGGGAACCTTCTTGTCGCTTGCACTGTTCCTCCTTTTCCTATTTAGGGTAGAGTTTCCCAATCTAATTAATCTTGCAATTCTCCTTTTGTTAGCCATCTCATCGCTTTGTGGGATAGGAATTCTTATCAAAAGAGTTGTATCACCCACACTACGAGGCATTTCCAATGCCGATGATTTCATATCCAACATCTTGGTCACCTTGTTTCAGGTTGCTACTGCATTGCAATTTTGGGGAGGAAATATCGAAATTGTTTATAGTATTATTGCATCAACGTTGCTTATTTGCCTGCCTTTTAGTAAGTTGAAACATGCGGTTTACTTTTTTGCAGCAAGGTATCATCTTGGCTTTTTTTATGGGTGGCGGGGTGTTTGGCCTCCTTTAAAGCATAATTCTTAACTGTAGATGAGAGCTATTAGCAATGACATAAGGGACAAGGGCTTAAAATTGCTTCTCGAACGTATCGATGGGAAGTTGCTAACCCATCTCAACAGCTGTGTGCATTGTGGCCTATGCGCCGAGAGTTGCATGTACTTTAAAACCATAGGCGACAACAAGTTAATACCTGCTCGTAAAGTAGAACTCGTTTCATCGGTTTATCGGCGTTACCATACCTTTATAGGCAAGGTACTACCAAAACTGGTAAGTGCTAGGGATCTGAACAATGAAACAGTAAACGAAATGGTGGATCTGCTTTTTGGTGCCTGTACCATGTGTGGTCGATGCACAATTCATTGCTCCATTGGGGTCGATATTTCATACCTTGTTCGGATAGGTCGCAGCATGTTATCCGAGATGGGGCTTGTTCCCGAAACGCTTCAGTCAACAGTGAATGCCGCTGTTAACACAGGTAACAACATGGGCATAACCACCGATGAGCTCGTTGATACAATCCAATGGCTTGAGGAGGAACTGCAGGATGAGGTGAATGACCAAAATGCAAAAATCCCCCTAAATCAGAGTGATGTCAACATACTATATACGCTAAATCCTAGAGAGCCTAAGTTCTTCCCCCTCTCAATCACAGCTATGGCAAAGATATTCTATGCCGCAAAGGAAACATGGACTCTTTCAACTCAGATGTACGATGTAACCAACTACGCATTTTTTTCGGGAAATCACGAGGAGGCCGCACTTATAGGTAAACGACTTGCCGATGAGATGAAGAACATAAACGCAAAGCGTTGCGTGCTTGCAGAATGCGGGCATGGGTCGAGGGCTTTTCGTTGGGAAGCACCAAATTACATGAAGCAACCCTTCCCCTTTGACGTACTTACCTCAGTTGAGCTAATTGCAGACTATATTCGTGAGGGGCGTATTGTGCTAGATAAAACAAGAAATGGGAAAACGGTTACAATGCACGATCCCTGCAATTTGGTTAGAAGTGGCGGAATTATTGAGGAGCAACGATTTATACTTAGAGAATCTGTAATGGACTTCGTGGAGATGACTCCACATGGCGTTGATAATTACTGCTGTGGAGGAGGTGGCGGACAACTGGCCATGAGCGAGTACAATGAGAGACGGATGAAGATTGCCGAGGTGAAGGCAGATCAAATCCGAAGAACTGGAGCCAAAATTGTTGTAACACCTTGCCATAACTGCGTTGACCAGCTTAGTCAGATTAATTTCTACTATAAACTTGGCGTTGAGATAAAAACTATTGCAGAGATTGTAGCAGATGCCTTGGTTGTTTCTGATGAAGAGCGGTGAAAGAAGACGGAAGACGGGAGTCCGAAGTCCGAAGACGGAAGTCGGAAGACAGAAGACAGTAGTCAGTAACCAGTAGGTAGTAGGCGTTGCCCTGAGCGAAGCCGAAGGGTAGTAGGTAGTGAGCACTTTAGACACTTTAGGCACTTTATGAACTTAATAACAAATTAACCAAATACCAAAGATGAGCCAGCTAATATACCTCGACAACTCCGCCACAACATTCCCCAAGCCCGAAGTGGTTTATGATTACATGTGTGGCTTCTATCGCTCTCACGGCGTTAACCCTGGTCGTTCGGGATTCGATGCAGCCGTCGAAACCGAGGAAGTGGTATTCAACACCCGCAAGTTGCTAACCCAGCTTTTCAATGGCGATGACCCCAATCGGTTAACATTCAGCTACAATGCTAGCGATTCTTTGAACATGATCCTTCAGGGGCTGGCAGTTAAGGGCGACCATGTGATTACCACCAACCTTGAGCACAACTCGGTGCTTCGTCCCCTTTTCCATTTGGCAATGGACGGCATCATTGAGGTTGATTACATTCCCTTCGATGCCAATGGCTACGTACATCCCGATGATATTAAGAGGGCCATTAAGAAGAACACCAGAATGGTTGTTGTCAACCACTGTTCCAATGTAATAGGAACTATTCAGCCTTTGGCTGAAATTGGGAGGGTTTGCAAGGAGGCTGGCGTACTTTTCGTTGTAGATGGCAGTCAGGGAGCAGGAGCTGTACACGTTGACATGAAGGCTATGGGCATAGATGTTTACGTATTCACAGGGCATAAATGCCTAATGGGACCTACAGGGATTGGTGGTTCATACGTCATGGATAATGTCCCAGTTCGTTACACTCGTTATGGCGGTACTGGTGTTCGCTCTGCCGTTGAAACTCACCTTGAGGAGTTTCCCTATCGCCTTGAATGTGGCACACTTAACCTTGTGGGAGTGGCAGGCTTAAAGGCAGGGGTTACCTGGGTTCTTGAGCAAGGAATTGATAATCTTCATAAAAAGGAGATGGCTCTTTGGGAGACACTCCGTAACGGTATTCAGGGAATTGATAATGTAGTCACTTACTGTGCCAACGGGAGTGGCCCTCGTAATCCGGTGCTTAGCATCAACATCAAAGGCATGGACTCAGGCGATGTGGGTACTATTCTCGATGTTGACTACAACATAGCATGCCGAACAGGCTTGCAGTGTGCTCCAAAGGTGCACCAACAGATTGGAACAGATAAGATTCATGGAACAGTTAGGCTCAGCCTGGGGCCATTTAACACTGATGAGCATGTAAACACAGCAATTGAGGCAATCAAAGATATTGCCGAGATGGCAGCAAGAAGATAAACTTATTTAGTTGATAAACAATACTATTCATTCTCAGAAAGGACGAAATACTCCTTATCGGAGATTACTTTTAAACGTACTATTCCAAGAACTGCAAGGTTGACAAGTGCTTCTTCGGCTTCATTATATGAAAGAAAGCCAACCTTGCTATATTCATTTATTGTTATCTGCTTGTTCTCTTGAAGATGATCAATGAGAATTTGATCTTTGTGGGTTAGCTTTACCCTGATAGTCTTCCTGTATCGAATAGCTTTCCAAACCTTTTCTTGCAAAGGAGTAGCCTCAATATTTTCGTCCTTTACCCTAAAGAAAGCCTTCCATTTTCCGTTTTTTTCCTGAGCCTTATAAAGCGTTTTTGAGTCGGGTTTAACGTAAACCTCAAGCACCACCTTTTTATTGATTTCCCACCGAGTAACCTTAAACTTTACTTCAGGTTTACAATACATACTGGCTGCACCTTCAAGCATGTAGTATTCCTCGTCGGAATTCACCCCAGAAACATTTCCATTATCTTTCACCCCAATGAGTAGAGTACCCCCATCGGTATTAGCGAATGCTACCAGCGAACGTGCAATCTTCCTTGAGTCGGATATGGAATGCTTAAAATCGAGTTGCTGATGTTCACCTTGGCTTATCAGATTGGCAATATGCTTACTCACAGCCTTATATGATTTCCCTTCTCTCGTCCTATTTAGGGTTCATCACTCTACCTATAAAGAGGATGTTTCCACTGGAATTGTCGCGAATAAAAAATTGAAAGGGTCGATTGGCGATGAAATCAACAGGAATTGAAATCGATTTCCTAACCACCACCACTGCTGTTGCTGCTGCGGCTTCGGTCCCCTCTTCGTTAACCTCGATGAAAGCCTTATGGTAAACTTGGTCTATCTTTAGGTCCGACTTTTCCGACATACGTGTAAAATCGGCTGCATTTGTGAAAGCAATGGGCATTCCCATTCTTGAGAGTATGTTTTTGAATTCATACTTCGAATCGAACTTGAACTTTGGCATCATAATTTTAACATCCGTTGGGCTCATCCGCTCGAAGTGTCCACGAAGACTCTCAAAAGAAAGGTTTGCCTCCGCTTCATTAAAATCTACTCCCTCATTGGGAAGGAGAATAATCATAGAGAATGCTTTTCCTGCGTATGGAAGTTCGAGAAGCTGAAATCCTTCTTCTTCAAGGTAGTTGAAGTTACCCTGCTTGTTCATCATCATGCATTCAATCTTCATGTTTTCAATGCTATAGAAGACATCATGACTGGTATTTGCCTCCTCGAACTTGTTATCCCATTGTCCTTTGAAATAGATGGCGTTGGTGATAACAAGTGCAGTAAGGTGCGAAATTGAACCTTTGGGAAGTAGATCTTTGATTCTTGCCTTTGTGTTACTTTCAGCCCATCGGTTGATTTCAACCCTACTTTCATCGGGTTTTGACCTAAAATCGAGGGTCTTGATGGGGGCAGAAAAAGCCTTTTCAGCTTCGCTTAGGTAAGTGTTTCGAAATTTATGCTTAGAATCGGCCCAAAGCTGGTTGACAATTGCAATTTCTATCCCCTTTTTATTTCTCATATTGAGTTCATTTTGCGAAGCACTTAGCTCTTTTAGAAGAAACTTGTCTTCCAAGGGGAAACCAAAAGCACTGGCAATCTGTTCTTTAGTCTTTCCGTTGGCACCACTATAGGTTATGCCCATTGCCATGTTAAGGCTGTATGGCGAGAAAAGGATGTTATCGTTGTTTTCCTTGGCAAGCTGACGGTAAACTTCAATGGCCAGTTTACCGGTTCCTTCAGGTACGCTATAGGTTTCCTGTGGCAATGCACGTTGAAACATCGTTGTCAGAGTTATTAATGTTATTAGCAATCTCATACTTCGGTTTGTTTTATTAATTAAACTCAAAAATATCAATTTTATTTGGATTTAGCATGTTCCAACGTTGAAAGTAATCCGCAGGCAGCTTGAATGTCAAGGCCACGGGAGGCTCTTATGGTTGTGAATACCCCTTTTGCAGTTAATGCATCACGAAAATTTATGATTTTTTCATCGGGAGAGCCTTTAAGTGAGGAGTTTGGGATAGGATGAAAACGAATAAGGTTTACCCTACATTCTAACCCTTTTAGTAAGCGAGCTAGTTCTTTGAAATGCAGGGGGGTGTCGTTCAACCCATCGAACATGATATACTCGAACGAAACACGGCGTTGTCCAGAAAAATCATATTTCTTTACTTCGGCTAAAACCTTCGAAATAGGATTGGTTTTCTGTATGGGTAGAAGCATCAAACGCTCTTCATCAAAGGGAGAATGCAGGCTAATAGCCAGATGGCACTGGCTCGATTTTAGGAAATCACGAGCTGGGTCAACAATGCCAATAGTAGAAACGGTTATTCTTCTTGGACTCATTGCCATACCCCATTTGGATGTGAGAATGTCAAGCGAATCCATTACATTGTTTAGGTTGTCGAGTGGCTCGCCCATGCCCATGTAAACAATATTCGAAATATCCTGCCACTCAGGGATGCTTCGAAGCTGATTAACTATTTCGCCAGCAGTGAGATTACCCTGAAAACCCTGCTTGCCTGTCATGCAAAAAACGCAGCCCATTTTGCAACCAACCTGCGACGATACGCATAGCGTAGCCCTATCGCCATCGGGGATGTAAGCTGCCTCTACATATTTATTGGGTTTAATTTCAAATAGATATTTCTTTGTCCCATCATTCGATTGGGATACTTTTATGGGCTTTTTAGTTCCAAAGCAATACTTCTCAGAAAGCTTCTCTCTCACTTTCAAAGAAAGGTTGGTCATTTCATCGATACTGTCGATATTCTTTTTGTAAAGCCAGTCGGCAATCTGAGTTGCGGTAAATTTGGGCAGACCTTCGTTTGCTGCCAGATCAATAAGTTGGGGTTGTGATAAGCCAAAAAGAGGGTTCATAAATATGGGGCTCTGTTATTATTTTGCTTGACTTGTTTTGCAAAGGTATATCTTTTATTTGTTACCTTAAAAAACTATCTTTGCCTTAATGTAAGTTAACAAAAAGGCTATGCAACAATACCTTGACCTTCTTAATCATACCCTTAACAATGGGGTTGAAAAGAGCGATAGAACTGGAACAGGAACCATTAGCATATTTGGCTACCAAATGCGATTTAACCTTGAGGAAGGGTTTCCTTTACTCACAACCAAGAAGCTCCATCTAAAATCGATAATTTACGAGTTATTGTGGTTTTTGAATGGAGACACAAATATCAAATATTTGAATGATAACGGGGTGTCAATTTGGAACGAATGGGCTGATGAGTATGGAAACTTAGGCCCAGTTTATGGTTACCAGTGGCGGAGTTGGCCAGCGGCCGATGGAAGGAGAGTTGATCAGATTACACAAGTTGTGAATTCGCTTACAAAGAACCCTGATTCCCGTCGGCATTTGGTATGCGCATGGAACGTAGGTGAAATTGATAATATGGCACTTCCTCCATGCCATGTGCTGTTTCAGTTTTATGTTGCCAACGGCAAGCTTTCGTGCCAGCTATACCAGCGAAGCGCCGATATTTTTCTTGGAGTACCTTTCAATATCGCTTCGTATGCACTGCTCACCATGATGATGGCGCAGGTTACAGGCTTACAACCTGGAGACTTTGTCCACACCTTTGGCGATGCTCACATATATCTAAATCATATTGAACAGGTTAAGCTACAATTGAGTCGAGAGCCGCGTAAACCTCCGAGAATGGCTATCAACCCCGAGGTGAAATCGATTTTTGAGTTCAAATTCAGCGATTTTAGTCTCGAAGGGTACAACCCCCATCCTCACATTAAGGGAGCTATTGCTGTTTAGGGACTTATTAGAACATATTTATTTCTTTTAGAACCAGAGTCTTATATTGTTTTCGAAGAAAACAAACACACTTTTACAGATGGGATACCACATTAACCTCCAATCAATTAGCCTCGACAACTACCGAAGCAAACTTGAGGTAGTATATCTACCCCCAAGTCGAATGATTTAAACAAGTTTTATTCTTGTTTTTCGTACTTTTGACTTGAACAGGAAATTTTGGCTTTGCCTAACACAGAAGCGAAGTTTAGCTGGCAATTATTGTGATAACAAAATCCTGAAAGTATAGAAGGAAGTGATTTAATACCCTTAACTACCAACTAAATCCATGAAGAATATTTCAATTATAGTAGCCGTAGCTGAGAACAATGTTATAGGTTCAAACAATCAGCTTATTTGGCATATTTCCGAAGATTTGAAACGTTTCAAAGCATTAACAACTGGTCACCATGTGATAATGGGACGGAAAACCTTTGAAAGCATAGGCAAGCCTCTTCCAAGAAGGGTAAATGTAGTGTTAACCCGAGATCAGAACTTTAAAGTAGATGGATGCTTGATTGCCTCAACACTAGATGAAGCGATAAATTTATGTGAAGGCGATGATCAGGTTTTCATTATTGGAGGCGGCGAACTATACAGACTTGCTCTCCCAATAGCAGAGAAACTATATCTTACAAGAATCCATAAACCGTTCGAAGGAGATGTTTTCTTCCCAGAAATCAATGAGGATGAGTGGGTTATTGAGTCAGAGCAGAAGGGACAACCTTCTGAGAATAATGGAATTCAATATACTTTTGTTAACTTAGTTAGGAAAATTAGATAAACAAGTAAGGGATTAGGTTGAATTCTCGAAATCATTTCCTTACGGCTAGCGTTGCCACAACTGGATAATGGTCGGAAAAGTATATCCGTGGATTGTAATAGCTTGTGGCAGAATACATTCTATCGTATAATATGTAATCAATTCTAAAAGAAGGGAATATACCCTTGTAAGTGTGACCAACCCCTTTCCCCGCCTCAATAAATGCATCGTTTAGATTCTGCCTCATCTGGCGATAGTTGAATGAAATGGGCGAGTCGTTAAAATCGCCACAGACAATTACGGTGTAGGGACTACTAAGGATATGCTCCGTTACTATTTGCACCTGTCGTGCCCGTTTACGGAGCGCATCGCGGTAGCGGACCGAGATGTCCTTGATTTCGTTCATGGCTTGAGCATCCTTCCTATAGTTTTGGTCAAGAAGAAAGTTTAGATTATGCTCCTTAAGCCTAATCGACTGAAGATGGGTGTTGTAAACCCTTATTGTGTCGTACCCAATGATAATATCAGAGTAAATACAGGCATTTGCGCTGTTCTCAAACTTAATTTCACCTTTGTTAATAATCAGATATCTACTATAGGTTGCAAGGCCGTAACCTGAATTATTTCTCTTTGAAATATACCCAAAATGGGTAAAGAAATCAAGCTTTTCTCGTGCTTGTTTTTCCGAAAACTTTTTGTTTATCACGTAAAACTCTTGAAGGCAAACAATGTCTGGATTTTCGTTTTTAATGAAGTTGAATATCTCGTGATGGGTTGGCGGCTCCTTTGACCAGTTATATAGTTGGAAAAGATTTACATTATAGGAGATAATTTTGATATCATCCTCTCGAGGCTCAAGATTCTTCCCGAAGGGAAACTGAAAGAAGCTGGTGAAATGGCCAGCACCTAAAAGAATTATAGCCAGAGGGAAAAGAAACAAAGCCTTCCATCGAATTATCCAAAAAACCAAAAACGAAAGATTTAATAGTAGTAAGAAAGGGTAAGCCAAGCCCATAGCACCAAAAAACCAGAAAGTTGTAGGGTTAATATACACCGATAGGTACGACAAGGTAAGTGAAAACCCTGAAAGGATTGTAAGAGATGTGAATAACTTAATAACCACTTTACCCATGTAAATCACACATAACTTAATAAAAAGCAAGGCAAAAAACGTGCCTATATCTTAACACCTTGAAATAAACGTCTCCTAAATCTCATCAATTGTTTCTCTCTCTACCTCATCATAGATTGAATCTAAGCTGCTCTGAACCTCAAGGGTTTTGGTGATTGCTGCAATGATTTGGCAAAATACTTTAGGTTTGTCAAGGCTTTTACCCTTCCTGTCCTTCAGGTACTTGTGTAAAATCATATTCCCACCGATACTGTATTCCCAAACATCTTTTGACACGCCATCGAAATACTTATCGTCATTGATGTAAATTTTCCCTTCAACATCATTGTACTGTATCCATTCAATCCTATCGTTTTGGGTTTCACCCTGATATCTTGACGAAGGGGTTTCGAGCATTGTTCCCCTGAGAAGGTGTAGGTCAATGAGTTGGTTGCCTAGTTGGCTAACCTCTGCGAATACTTTGTGGCTAGCAGTGAAGGGTATTCGAGGAAAGTCAACCCGAAGGAAATCGGAATACTTCTGACGGTAAATGTTGCAATAGAGTATTGCATACACGTAGCCAAGAATGTCATTGGGTGTAATCGTTTCCCGGTAAACCTTTTCTAGCCTCGAAATAAGCGACTTATCAATGTTTGGAATTCTGTCACCATAGTCAACTTCTGGTTCGAATAGGATGAACGACTGGAGGGATGCTTTCCTCTTGGGCTTCTCCTTGGTTAGAAAGAGTGGGAATAGGTAGTTCACCTCTTTCATCGAAACCGAATGGTGGGTGATGAGCTTATCGGTTATAAAAGCATGCTCCCAGCAGTTTCCCCCCTCAACCCTTTTGCTCAATGCTAGGCCAAGATTTCCTTTTACCTCAAGCATGTGGTGCATTACCTCTCTTCTTGAACGAAATACTATAGTATCATGGTAAAAGATTTGTCGGGTATCAAAGGGTCGATAAAGAAAATCTTGATAATAACTTTCAAAATTATCAACTTTTTGGAATTCTTTCCTTTGTTCAGCTAGTTTCCATTGATAGTTATTGCTGATACTGTATATTTTTTCTATTGTTTTATCATCTACATTCCTGTTGCGGAACATTAGAATTTTATTCTGTAAACCATTTCTGTCAAAATCAATAGCAAGACCATCCCTTGCAGTTACAATTCCTGTAACACCAATAGGAAATATTTTGTTGACAGCTTTCCACTTTAGGTATTTTTTTATGTTTTGGATATTTCTTTGTATGAAAAAATAGTACGGAGAGTCGGGTTTCAGTTTCTTGTATAAAGACTGATTAAAACAATTTGTTGCTAACCAACTAAACTTTTCATTTCTTCTACCAAATAGATCTAAATGAAACACTTCACAACCCTTCTTTTTTTCTTCCTTTACGAATAGGGCGATGGCAGTTCCCTGACGAATGTCGAAAACGTTCTCGTCTTTAGCTCCTTCGGGGGTCTTTTCTCTTTTCAAGCTGTTCCCATGCAGGTCGATGATGTAAATCTGATTAAAGGTGTTCATCAAACTCTGGCGCATACCTCGGAATGTTGGGTTCTCGAGGTACCCATGATTTGTAATCATCCCAACAATACCTTTACCAGCCTTGTGAATTTTCCATTGGGCAAATCGTAGAAACTTAACATAATCGTCTTGTAACCATTTAGAGTTTTTTTCACCAAGAGGCTTTCCATCCACCTCGTAGTAGCTGGTAGCCCCATCGAGATTTTGCTTTAGCAACCTTTCGGTCCAATGGTTGGTATTAGCCGAAATCCCGCTGTATGGAGGATTCCCAATGATTACAAGAACAGGATGCTCCTTCTTCACCTTTCCTGCAAGGTGGCTTTCCTCGCTAAGGGAGCTAAGCCCTGGAATTCTTACCTGCTGAAGGTCGTCCATCTCAAGGGTATTGGTGAGATAAAGCTTAAACCGTTCATTATCCTCAAGCTTGTAGCCCATCTCCTCAAGCAGAAAGCTCATCTTCAGGTGTCCAATGGCGTAGGGTGCCATCATCAGCTCAAAGGCATAGAAGTTCTTAAGGATATGGTTCTTTATTAGGTTTGCCTTTGTACCTGAGCCATACTTTTCGGTGTACTCCTTAACGGCAAGCTTAATCGCCTCGGCGGGGAAGGTGAGCGTACCTCCAGCCGGATCGAGGAGGGTAACCCCTTCATTGGCAAGACCATCTGGCATCTGAAAGGATAGCTTAAGAAGCTGATTAACGGCATTCACTATGTATTGCACAACTGGCTCTGGGGTGTAGTAAACCCCCCGCTTCTCTCTTATGTTCGGATCATATTCCGTAAGGAATGTCTCGTAGAAATGGACAATTGGGTCTTCACCCTTCCCCTCGCTGTAGTATTCACGAAGAATCTGGTTTACGTCTGTAACATTCAATACCTCTGCAATGTCGTCAACAATTAGCTGCAAGGGCTTCGGGGGATCCTCAATGGAAATGAAACGGAAAATATCTCTTAGTATCCCAATTGTATTAGGGATATACTTGAATGCCAGCTCTCTGTTGAAGCCGTCACTCGCCCTGGATCTTGCTGCGAAAAGCCCGTATGTTATGGTTTGGGAGTATAAATCGGCAAATGATTTCTCGGTTAGCGTTCCAATCAAATAGGTTTTGAAAGCATCGTAGAATCCCAGTAATGCGCTATTTCCATTACTTTCGCCTTCGACGATTTCGATGCTCACCACCTCATCGCGAAGGAAGCGGGTTCGTTTTGCCAGCTCCTCGGCAAGGGATTTTGATGTTCGAACATGAGGTAACGAGAAGGAAAAGAAAGTGTTAAGAAGTTCTGAGAATTTATCCTCATTCTCAACGGGAGGAGTAACCTTCAACTTTTTTGCTATGGTCTGACGACCAATCGTTGCGCTCTTAATCAGTTCCCCATTTCGGTAAAGACGAAATTCGAAGAAGTTGGTAAGGATTACATTGGGGAACGTTGTCCTGTAACGCATGAGCTGCTCTGACACCTCAACCCTGTCGAGGTTGGTTACCGACGGATCTTTTGCCTCAATATAGCCTGTGATATGGTTTTTGCCATCCCAAATCCTAAAGTCGGGGTTACCCGCTTCGGTCTTTTTTGGGAGGACTGTTATGTCAATGCTCTTTATGCCATTTGTGTTCGCAAACTGCATAAAGAGCTCTTCCAGCGATGCGTAGTAGCTCTCCTCCCTAGCATCACCCTTTAATATAATTCGCTGAATACTATCTAGATAATCATTTAGCATCAATCTCTTTTGTCAACTATCTATGAATATTTAACTTGTTCCCTTTAACACTTCGACCCCGAACCCCGAAGCATCGGGGTCGGGGCTCAGTGCAGCCTTTAACCTTTGATCTTGTCCCCTTTAACCTTGACTCCCTCAATCCCCCTTCATCTGAAACAGCGTTTTCTTCTCCTCGGCCGTAAGGCTATCGTATCCCGCTTTGGATATTTTGTCCAGTATCCTATCGATTTCAGCCTGTTTCTCGGCCTTCAATTTATTGTACTCAATGTCATCGGAGGTTTTCCGGTAATCGACCTTCATCTTTTTCCTTCGCTGGCTTGCTTGGCTTTCGGTGAAGACATCGGCGAGCCAGTAAACGGGTTTTCCGAGGTCAACCCCCTGCTTGAGGAAGTAGATGAAAAGGTATCCGAAAAGCGCTCCCCCAAGGTGAGCAATGTGCCCCCCAGCGTTTGAGCCGGCAATGCCAATGATATCGAGAACCACCATGAAAGCTGCTATGTACTTTAGCTTGACAGGCCCAATGAACATTAGGTTAAGTGTGAGGTTTGGCGCGTAGGTTGCAGCAGCAAAAACCACAGCAAGCACCGATGCCGAAGCGCCAAGGGCATAGGATACTGGGAGAACGTTGCCAAAAACTGGAAAAACATTGTAAAACAGTATGTAGAGTAACGCTCCTGAAAGTCCGCCCATGATGTAAACCCCAAGGAGCTTGCGCTCACTCATGAAGCTGAGGAATATTCTTCCTAACCAGTAGAGCCAAAGGAGGTTGAAAAGGATATGGATAAACCCTTCGTGGAAGAACATGTAGGTAACAATTGTCCAAGGGCGGCTTGCTAGATTTGGTAAGTATGCTGGAACAGCAAGATATTTTGAGAGGTCAGATCCAAAGCTACTTCCCCCAAGGAAGAAGAATACCCGGATGATGTTATAGGCAAGAAAAACGGCTAAGTTGATGTATATCAGCCTAACCAAAGTACCTCCCTCCTTGTAGGACTTCTTTATCTCATCGATTATTGAGTTCATTGTTTGGTTTGATTAATAAAACCTATCTCTACTTCTTGCCCAAATTTTTATCAGGATAAACCCAAACAGCATCCCGCCAAGGTGCGCAAAATGCGCAATGTTGCTGTTTGCTTGCGAAAGACCAAGCCAGAGTTCAATCCCTCCGTAAATAAGCACGAAATATTTTGCCTTTATTGGAATGGGTGGGAACAGCAGCATTAGCTGGGTGTTGGGGAAGTACATCCCAAAGGCCAGCAACACGCCAAATACAGCCCCTGAAGCACCAACGGTTGGGATGTTGAGCAAGTATTGTAACGAAGCCATACTCGGGTTGGTATAGGTTCTGCCTTGCAGAAATAGTTCTGTTCCATTGGCTTTCACCATAGCAATCTGCTCAAAGGTGAGACTTGATAGAACCGATTGTGCTTCAATGTAGTTCACAAACGTATGGAGAAGGGCTGCTCCAATCCCGGTGAAAAAGTAGTAGATAAAGAACCGTTTGCTTCCCCAAACCTGCTCCAGCACACGACCAAACATATAGAGGGCAAACATATTGAAAAACAGGTGCATCAGCCCTCCGTGCATGAACATGTGGGTAACAAGTTGGTAAGGCCTGAACAGAGGGGAGCCAAAGTAGAAAAGCCCCAGCTCACGGTTTAGGTTGATACCCACACCCTTTAAAAAAAAAGTGCCAAGAAGTAATACTACATTTATGATAATCAGGTTCTTGACTACAGGAGGGATGTTCTGTAGGAAGGATTGTCCGCCGAAATTCATAGTGGTTAAAGTAAAATGTTAATATTATTTTGCCGATTAATCTTTCAAAAGTACAAAATCGTAGGGAAACTAGAAACGCTTTTCCAAATCTTCAATCTTAATGATTGAAATGGTTGGTTTTCCTTCGGGTGAAATGTTTGGCGATTGGCAAGCGAAAAGCTTATCAACCAAGTCTTGCATTTCAATTGGGTCGAGTTGTCGATTGTATGGGATTGCCGATGCTTTGGCCAGCGAAAGGGCTAAACGATGGTGGATTTCGCTACCAGTTTTGGTTGATTCCTCCCTATAGCTAGCAATGAATTCCTGTATCAGCAATTCTGGTTGTGGAAGCTTTACGTTTGAAGGCAAGGCGTTTACAACTATTGTGTTTTGCCCAAGGAAGCTTATCCCAATCCCTAGGCTCGAGAAGTCATCTACAACCTCCAAAAGTAAGGCAAAATCGCTTGGGGAAAGCTCGATGGATTGAGGAAACAGCTCATGCTGTGCAGGAATTGAACCCATTGAGAGACTCTGTAGAAAGTTCTCGTAGAGAACACGTTCGTGCGCCCTTTTTTGGTCTATCACCATTAGTCCCGATACTACCGAGGAAAGGATGTACTTGTTCTTAAGCTGAAAAAACCGTTGTGATGCCTTTGGAACAACGGGCTCTTTACTGTGTGTATCCGATTGAATTACAGTTTGGTTGCCTCTCTCTGAATCGAAGCCTCTTCCACGTTCCTGATGGAATAAATCTTGCCATCCCCTTACGGATTGACTCCTAAAGCCGCCGGTTTGTTGAGATGATGAACGACTAACATAGTCTCTATCGAAGGGATTGAAATCGGGGTTTACCTCAATTTCAGGTGGGCTAACTGGTGCACTCTTTGGGAAAAAGGGGATATCGACAACCATCTCGGTTTCAAAATCGATGGAGGGAACAACAGCAAATTTTCCCAGGGCTTCCCTCACGGCAGCATGGAGAATTTGCCACACTAACCTGTCGTCCTCGAACTTAATCTCTGTTTTGGTTGGATGAATATTGACATCAATGGAAGCTGGGTCGATTTGTATGAAGATGAAGTAGGGTGGAATGGCTTCTGGGGGTAGTAACTTCTCGTAGGCTTTAAGAACAGCCTTATGAAGATAGGGGTTTTTCATGAAACGATTATTCACAAAAAAGAACTGCTCGCCCGGGCTTTTCCTTGCGCTCTCGGGTTTTCCAATAAACCCACTGATTGACAACACATTCGTTTGTGTATTCAAATCGAGCAGGTGTTGTCCTAAACTTTTTCCCATCAAATAGATGACCCTCTGCTTTATGCTTCCTGCCGGAAGCTTATACACATCGGCACCATTGTGCGAAAGGGTGAATGCTACTTCGGGATTGGCCAGTGACACCCTTTGAAACTCACTAATGATATGCTTTAGTTCGAGTGATGAACTTTTTAAGAACTTTCGGCGTGCAGGAACATTGAAGAAAAGGTTTTTAACACTGATTGATGTCCCCTTTGTGAATGAGGTTGGTTCGTGCTCAATTACCTCGGACCCAGAAATCCTTATCAAGGTTCCCAAGCTATTTATTTCAATACGTGTTCTTAGCTCCACCTCTGCAACCGCTGCTATTGAGGCCAATGCTTCCCCTCTGAAACCCATTGTTTGAATCGCAAACAGGTCGCTTGCCTCACGAATCTTAGAGGTGGCGTGTCGTTCGAAACACAAGCGGGCATCGGTTTCGGACATTCCGCAACCATCATCGATAACCTGAATCAAAGCTTTTCCACCATCACGAACCACAACCTGAATATTCTTACCTCCGGCATCTATGGAGTTCTCCATGAGTTCCTTAACAACAGATGCAGGCCTCTGAACCACTTCGCCTGCGGCGATCTGGTTAGCTACGGAATCGGGTAAAAGCTGAATAATATCGGGCATAAGCTTAGTAGTACAGTAAGAAGTATGCAACTAAACAAAGGGCTATCAGAATGATTATCAGCCTGATGTTGCTTTTACTTTTGCCCTTTACGCTCCTTTTGTAGGTTTCCCGAAATCTTCCCCTAATCAATGAAACACGGGGTGCGTTTTCATCGCTCATTCCAAGTTCCTGTCTGATTTGCTGTTCCCTCTCCTTCAACGCCTCCTTACGTGGATCGAAGAATATGGGGATGTACTTGAATTGTCGTGGTTTTGGCGTTCTGAATAGGCTTATCATGGGGTTGGGGGTTGTCAGTTATCGGTTATCAGTTATCGGTTATCAGTTATCGGTTATCAGTTATCGGTTATCGGTTGTCAGCCTGCTTGTCGCCTGCCTGTCGGCAGACAGGGCAGACAGGGCAGACAGGTTGTCAGTTATCAGATGTTGGTTACAGCATACATCAAAAATCAAAAATTGTTAATCAAAAAAATCGTTAATCATTCAACTACTCTCTCACCCTACCCGGGTTACTCCTAACAAACTCCTCCCAACCTCCTGATTTCTTCGAACCAAAATCATTCTTTTGCTGGTAGAAGTGGCAAAGCGCAGCGGCAAGGCCATCGGTGGCGTCAAGGGTTTTTGTATCCAAATCCTTAATCTTCAAAATGCTTTGCAGAAGCGAAGCAACTTGCTCCTTCGAAGCATTTCCCTGACCTGTAATTGCTAGTTTTATCTTTCTTGGAGCATACTCATAAATTGGCACAGATCGCGAAAGGGCAGCAGCCATTGCTACTCCCTGCGCCCGGCCCAACTTCAACATGCTCTGCACGTTCTTCCCATAGAAGGGAGCCTCAATGGCAACATCATCGGGTAGGTATTGCTCTACCAGTTGCTGAACCCTTTCGTAAATGGCTTTCAGCTTCAGGTAATGATCCTTATACTTTTTCAGCTCAATTACACCAAGTACAACTACCTCTGCATGATTTTTCCCTCTTGTACGGATTACGCCATACCCAAGAACTGTGGTTCCGGGGTCGATACCAAGAATGACTTTTTCTTCCTGTGATTTCAATATTCAATCCCCAATTAGAATCATTTTGCAAATATAACATTTAGGTATTGTTACCCTTCCATGTGTAGGACTCGATTTTAAAACCAAGAACACCAATGACCCTATCAACAACGCTATCAACTAGTTCTTCAATTGTTTCGGGTTTGCTGTAGAACGAGGGGCTTGCTGGTACCACTATTCCACCAGCAAGGGTAACAGTTCTCATGTTTTCGAGATGAATCAAACTGTATGGCAACTCTCTGGTTACTAACAAAATGGCTCTTCTTTCTTTTAGCATAACATCTGCTGAACGAGTCAATAAGCTATCACTTATTCCGTTAGCAATCTTACCAAGTGACCCCATTGAGCATGGAATAACTACCATAGCATCATATCCTGCGCTTCCAGAAGCAGGGGGCGCAAAGAGGTTATCGTTTGAGAACTCAATAATTTTATTCGATTTGGGGAAATTGTCCTTCAGTTCATAGGCCCAAACCTTTTTTGCAGTTTCGCTGAGAATAACTGCCATCTCTTCAAATTGATTCTCAATGCTTAGTAGTTTTGTGATAAACCGATGAGCATAAATTGATCCGCTTGCACCTGTAATCCCAACAACAATTTTTCTCTTTTCACCCTCCAAAGCACTAATCACCTTCATTTATTTATGGATTGAAAAACAATTATTTGTGAATGAATTAGTTTTGAGTCAAGGTTTGGAAAACTTCTTCCATTTGTCTTGACCTTTGATTTAGAGTAACGATTGTGTAACCATTCTCAACGCAGAAGCGAAAAATATCAGGTCGGACATCATCCTTGCTGTTTGAGCGAAGCATCCACCTATTTCCTTCCAATGCAACAACCTGAAATACCCCTGGTACCTGAGAAAGAATACTTGCTGAAGCAGTTTCAAGTATTTCAAGCAGAATATCTTGCTGACTGTCAGGATTGTATTGTAGTACTTGCGAGGTTGAATCATCGGCAACAATTTCACCTTTGTTGATTATGATTACCCTACTGCATATCGCCTCAACCTCCTGCATAATGTGAGTAGAAAGCATTACCGTTTTTTCTTTGCCAACATCAGAAATTATTCGTCTTATCTCCACAATCTGGTTAGGATCTAGCCCGCTGGTTGGTTCGTCAAGGACAAGGACTGAGGGTCTGTTTAAAAGAGCCTGGGCTAATCCTACTCTCTGTCGGTAACCTCGTGAGAGTTGCCCAATTTTTTTGTTCTGTTCGTGCCCAATCCCTGTAAGATCAACAAGTTCTTTAATGCGTCTGCTTTCAATTTTACCAAGGCCATAAACCTTTGACACGAATGAAAGGTACTCTTTAACAAACATGTCGGGGTAAAGCGGGTTGTTTTCAGGGAGATAGCCGATGAACTTACGAAAATCTGTTCTTTGATCGTTAAGAGGGATTCCGTTTACAGAAACCTCACCAATGGTTGGTTTTAGGAAACCTGTGATAACTTTCATCATAGTGGACTTTCCTGCCCCGTTGGGACCTAAAAAGCCAACCACTTGTCCTGAAGGTATGGAAAAAGAAACATCCTTTAGTGCCTTCTGATTACCGTATTTTTTTGTAACATTTTGTACAATT
Organism: uncultured Rikenellaceae bacterium; assembly: GCA_964481075.1. Lineage (GTDB taxonomy): Bacteria > Bacteroidota > Bacteroidia > Bacteroidales > Tenuifilaceae > MWFE01. The sequence goes on from CAYZSD010000009.1 coordinate 30,522, forward strand.
ATTGACATATCAGTTTTTTGTCTTCTTAAACAAATTCAGGTGGTTGTTGTAAAGCTCTGTATGAAGAAACACTATTCCTTTACATCCTCATAGTCAATATACTCGCCAACATCATTTTGGATTACCTTTTCCTTTTGGGATTTACGAGTGAAACTAACTTTACCTTCGGGTTTTCCTTGGCCTCCTTCCGTGTTAAATCCATACTTTTTTACAAATCGTCTAATAAGAAAAGCAAAAAGAATTCTTATAATGTAGCTGATAAGGAAAACTGTAAGAATAAAAATTAGAATGAATTTTAATAATGGCATTTCGAAACTATTTAACTGTTTTACAAAGTATTTTATTGGACAGCATAATTCAAAACAAAACCAGCAGATGAGCCAACAATAAGATTGAATGTTGTTCGGGTGTTAGCAAATTGCCCAATACTAAAAGGTGTAATACCCTTTAGAGGAAATCCCTTATAAATGCTGCCGTTGCCATTTATTAGGAATATCTGAGAAGCATCGGAACTCACAACCCCAATTTTTCGGTCACGAGCACCAAAATGAAAGTAAATAATCTTTGGATTTAGTTCATTTTCAAATTTATGCGAAATCAATTCACGTCCGTTATTATCAAAAACTAGAAGTTTATTCCCTTCAAGGAAAATAAAATCTCGATTACCATCTCCGTTCACATCCTGACATTCGAATGTGTGATTAGCGCTAAACTTACCAAGCGATAGCAGTTCAACTTCACCGTTTAAACCAATCAACCTAACATTTCCTTGACTATCGGATGTAGCGAGTCTGGCAGGTTTGTTGCGCGAACCCTCAATCAAAGCGATTGTGCCATTTATTGCTGGTTGAAAGAACTGGCTTAGTTTAACCCTTTCGTTTCCTCTTCGATCAAGAATATAAACCCTATTCTCATCAGAAACAACAATATAGTCGCGCCCACCACTTGCGAAATGCTGAATGACCTTTGTTACAGCCTTTTCTGTTCTATCAAAGGCCCAACCGGCAATAAGGTTTCCTTTTCTATCGTAGGGATAAATTTTCCTGTCTTCGCCAGCAACAAAGAAACGGTAATCGCGATTTCCCTCATAATCGAAAACCGCAACGGGATTAGTTGCCGGAGAGCGGAGTTTGACGGGAAAACCTTCAACATTATTTCCATTCCTGTCAACAAGGTAAAGGAAGGTTCTGGTATTGAACAGGAGCTGTAACCGGCCGTTTCGAAGGATATCAACCTGATTTACCTCGCCTATTATTGGCTCCTGAATTGGCCTTTTCCATAGGACTCGACCGACATCGTTAATGAGGTATAGGTTGTTCTTGTTGTCCTGAACAAATATTTCACGATTCTGAGTGTTGTGATTTATCACAAGCTGGGGCTTCATGGAGAAGGTGGTGTCGAGCTTTGTTTCCCAAACTGTTTTTGGCGTTTGATCGAGATATGGACTATAACGAGCGAATACATTGTTGAAAATCATTCCTTTCCCGCTGGTAAGCTGTATTCCAATTCCTTGTATTGTTTGGGCAACCTCAATTCGTGCGAGAAGTCGTGAGGCAGTGTTTGTTTCAAGCATCTTGCCGTAAAGCATTTCGGCTTTTCCAGGGTTAATGTATGCTGTGAAGTTCGACTCGAGCGATAAACCTTCGGAAAAAGCCTTAAATGATTCATCGCCCGCAAGATGCTTGTTGTGAATGTTGGCTAGAATAAGCCTTGAAAGGGCTTCCACAGAGTTTCCAAAAACCACGTAGGTATCAATAAATGTAAAGTACTGCTCGTTTGACTCTGAGAAGACGTTTCCAAATAAGGCACGATGAAATCCCGTTAAAGGGAAACGATATATTCTTACTGATTTCTCACGATCAACAACAAAATCCCTTTCGAACGATGATAGATTCTGGTTATTTTTCCTTGCAAAAGAACTTATCGCATTTATAAGTTCCTGTCGTGCAAAACTCTGACTTTTAACACGTGTGGCAACAAACCAGCAGTTATGATAGCTCAAACCATCAAAGGGGATGAATGCTAAGGAGAGTTCTGAGTCGAATATCGATTTATACAGTTCAACTAAATTTGTCCCCAACTGTCTCGATTCCTTATCAATGCTGTGTTTGTAGGCATGAATTAATCCAAAACCCTCAAGATATTTTTGGTATGATGTAAGGTAGGTGTTTAAATCAGATATGCCATAATGAATGAGAGCTGCTGTCTGGGCAGGAAGCACAGCTGGAACTTTCACGGATACAGGTTTCTGCTTCTCAAAAACCCTGAAGAAAGTATTAAGCGTATCGCTCACCTGACCAAACCCATTCAGATAGAATGAGTCGTTACGTATGGTGAGATCCAGCTCACTCCAGGTACCAATCCTGGAAAGATTTCTAAATCCCTTCCGTTGCCCTGTGTGAATACTGTTTAAAAACAACATGGGTAGTTTCTGGTGATTAATAAATACGTTTGCCACCACCTTAGTCCCTGCTGTCCGAAGAACATTAACGAAAGATGCATCGTCAAGCAATGAGACCTGAGATTCCATCTGTCCAATGGCAGACTCAATCATCAAACGTGATGAACTTACCAAAACTACACCTTTATGAAGAGCTATAGAAATAACAGTTTCATTGGGACGACTTTTCCTTGAAAAAGTATAGATATCAGCGTCACTATAATCTTTTATCGATTGAGTATAATCCTTTGAAAAAATATCGGAAATCAACGTTTTTACATCGGATGTTTTTAATCGCTCAGGAACATTTGCCAGAAATATGAGCGAACCATCACCGTTTCCAACGGGATGTGCCGAGATATAAATACTATTGTCGATAATAAGCTGTGAAAAAATTTGTGAATGGTTTTTTAGAGAATCAAAGAAAGAGAACAACTCATCGGTCTTTGCAATCCACTGAAACCCCTTCATTCCGTTCCAAAATGGATTTACACGGTGAAGCTGCTCCTTAAGTCGGCCAAAGGAGTTTGCCTTTACAACAACTGCTGCATCGATGGGGATTGCTTTAATAGCTTCAGAAGTAGGCTTTTTTAAGGGTACAATTAGAAAGTAAAGCCCTCCTAAAGCAGAAGCAATCAGCAGAATTGAAATAAAGAAAATAAAATATCTTCGCACTTGAAACAAAATGTTACATAAATCAACCAAACATCTAATCTGCAAAGGTATAAGGAATATGTAAAAAAACTAGTTACATTTAGCTAAATAGCGTCAATGTGTTACTTTTTGAAATATATGCCTTATTTTTATCCGTTAACAATAACCATGTTGGTTTTTTTACGTTTAACGAACATGTAATCGCTAAAGCATAAATTATCAATGACACGTCTTTCACCGAATCAAGAGTTCCCGTTTGTAAAAGGTTTAATGCCTCAAGAAGAAATGCTTGAAGTTGGGAAGCAAACCCAGCGGCTTGTAATTGGTATCCCTTCTGAAAGCGATAAAACAGAGAGCAGAATCCCACTTACGCCCGAAGCAGTTGAACAGCTTGTTAGCCACGGGCATGAGATTATTATTGAAAAGGGTGCAGGCAATCTTGCAAACTACAACGATCATAACTACAGTGAGAAAGGTGGTCTTATTGTAGAAACCAAGCAGGAAGTTTTTAAGGCCCAGATTATACTGAAGGTTTCGCCCCTTCTTTCAGAAGAAATTGATATGCTTTCAGAAAGTCAGGTTGTTATTTCTTCGTTGCATCTAACAAACAAGGCAGGAGACCATATCCGAAACCTGATGAAGAAAAAAACAACGGCAATAGCCTACGAAAGCATTCGAGATCAGGATGGTGCATACCCTGTTGTTCGAGCCATGAGCTCAATTGCAGGAAGCACATCTATTCTAGTTGCAGCCGAATACCTTAGCAATGTCAATAAAGGGAAAGGGGTAATTCTTGGTGGAATCTCAGGGATTACACCAACAGAGGTTGTTATTCTTGGTGCGGGTACTGCTGGCGAATTTGCAGCCCGAGCTGCATTGGGGCTTGGCGCAAATGTTAAGCTTTTCGACGACTCAATAAAACGTCTTATGTATCTTCAAGACGTGCTTGGCCAAAGACTATACACCTCCATCTTCCACAAGCAGGTTCTTGAGCGGGTTTTGAAAACTGCCGATGTAGTTATAGGCGCAATACTCCCCGAAGAGATGAAGGGTCGATTAATTATCACCGAGGATCAGGTAATGGTAATGAAAAAGGGCTCCGTTATTGTAGATCTTAGCATCGACAAGGGCGGCTGTTTCGAAACATCTGAACCTCGCGACCACAGCAACCCTGCATTCGAAAAACACGGTGTTATTCATTACTGCGTACCAAACATTTCCGCACGAGTTGCTCGAACTTCTTCCATTGCCATGAGCAATGTGTTCGCACCGCTCTTGTCAGAAATTGGTGAAATGGGAGGTATTAGGCAACAGCTAAAGGATGACCCAGGGTTGAGACACGGTGTTTACATCTATAACGGTATTCTAACAAACGCTTATCTGGGAAATCTATATAACATCCCTTCGCGTGATATCAATTTGCTGATGGCCGCATTTTAGTTAACAATGTCACTGAAGCAAGTTATTTAATGTAAACTACACGTTTAGACTCGATTAACTCACCAGTTGTCATTCGTATAATGTAAACCCCACTAGGTAAATACTTTGCTTTAGCATTCCACTCAATGGTATGTAAGCCAACGTCCACTTCCCTGTCAATCAACACCTCTACAATCTTTCCAAATAGATCTATAGCTTCAAGTTTTACCCGATTGCTACTAGAATTATGAAATGAAATGGTTACACATCCACTAAACGGATTGGGGCTTATATTAATAAACTGAGATTTTGCGAAAAGAATTTTATCATAGTTTACATCGGTTACAGCTTGAAGTGTGAAGAGCAATGAGCCGTTTGGCTCAAAGATTATTGGGTTTCCGTCAATTGAAACAAGATTAACAACGTATTCTTGATTGTTTAGTTGGCTATTCCTAATCTTTATTTTAATCCTATTGCCTTGTGTAAAACCATCTTTTTCAGTAGTGTATGGATCATCGTGTGTGGCTGTTATGGTAAAAGTTTGCCCATTGTTTTCTGAAACTACATGAAGCCCGACACAGACATCTCCATCAAAAACGCCTATTTGAGTACCAGCGGGTAAAGCTTCGCCGTCAAGTGTGGCAGAGTGAACATACAGGTTCATGTGATTAATTCCCATGCCCTTCCATGAAGGATTAAAGAATAAACCAGAGTAATCAGTTGTTTTTTGGGGCTCGAATCTAGTGCCCCCTTCATTAAGAACAGCATCATCGCTCAATCTAATCCTATAACCCTGACCTGAAAATAAATCGCCAATACTATTTATCCATCCAAAGTTGGGGAGGTACTCCATAGCGGCACCTGTTTGCGATTGCACCTTTTGTAAAACTTCGTTTTCAATTAGTGGGTCAAGGTATTGTACAACATTTTGCTGATTTATATAGGGATAACCCATTATGTTCCACCCTTCAATTAATGGAATCTCAATATTCCCAGCCAACGATTCACCTGTGATAGTGAAAATTGAAAGGTTTGTAACCTTAATCAAATATCCTTGAGCAGGGTTGACATTGCCAATCATGTTAACCCATTCATTGTTAATGTATTCCAAGGCGTTTCCCCATTGATCCTGAACTTTTATTAAACGGTTTGTAGCAATTAATGGCTCAAGGATGTTAAGCATATCTGCATTTTCTGGGATTATATAAGTAGAGAATATATTCCAACCGCTCTGAAGACTAATGATTTGTGCATCTTCTACAATGTCTATTTCAAACTCCACATGAATCGTATGATTTTCAGTTACGTTCACAAACTCGTAAGCCTCAACCG
>CAYZSD010000009.1:36466-38585 GCA_964481075.1 uncultured Rikenellaceae bacterium
AGCTCTCAACCGCCCCAACGCTCTCGCCATCAACAAGAACATCCAAGGCATGGTAACCTATGTTGGGTGAAATCGTAAATAGTTGACCCGAACCGTAGGTAACCTCAACATCGCCTTCTGGCGAAATGGTTCCGTTTTCACCAACAGTGGCGGTGATGATTAGCGTATCGATAACAAATTCTACGTGTATCGTATGGTTTGCTGTAACATTAGCAAATTCGTAGGTTGTAACCGACCCAACATCCTCGCCATCAACAAGTAAGGAATGAATGTGGTAACCTATGTCGGGTTGTAAATCGAATAGTTGGTTATTCCCTTCATCAACAAGAATTTCACCAACAGGAATAATAGCCCCATGCTCAGAATTTGAGGCTGTTATAGTGTAATATGGAACGAAGTTAAACCCATGTATATATGTTTGGCTAAAGTTTCCTCTTTCATCACAGGCTCTTATACCCAACATATTAACACCATAATCCAATCCATCAAGTATAGGGTTGATGGTTGTATCCAGTTCAATGCACGGTTCGAGGGAAATCCTAATCCCATTTTCAAATTCAGGATCGTTGTTGAGGTAATACTCAATAAAAGAAAGGTTTACAGGTTGACCGTTGGGGAAATCTTCTTCAGCAAAGAATCTATGAATGTGAGTTTGCCCCCACGTATTGCTATTCATCGCCCTTATCCCAACAATATGCGAGCCTGAATTTATCTCTGGAATCTGCAACAAGGGCATTATTTGAATTTCTGAAGAAGAAGAAACCTCAATGGTATTTGAGTTTCCATACCCAGAGTCAGTATCTACAAAGAACTCTAAAGTAGTAACATCTTCAAGGTCAGTATTTGTATTGCTATCATCAACTAAAAAACGGAGAATTTGCGTTGACCCCCAGGCTCTCAGACTCTTGGCTCTTATGCCAATGCAACGATAGCCCTCTTGTAATGAAGAAATATCTAGAATTGGTGATATCGTTAATTGTTCAACGGGGGAAATATCAATTGACAAACTTTCTTCAAAACCTGCATCCGAATCAAAGAAATACTCTATCTGAGTAACATTCATAAAATCAGGGTCAATTGGCGAATTGTCAATGTAAAACCTCATGAAATACGTATGCCCCCATGTATTCTCGTCCTTTACTCTTACGCCAATAACGTGGCTTCCTTCTGATAATTCTGTCAGGTTGATTAATAGAGAAAGTTGAACCTCGGTCTCTCCTTCGAAGGATATTTCATTTCCAGCATTGTAGCCAACATCTTCATCGATAAAATACTCAACCGTTGTAAGTGTTGGGGTGGATTCCTCGTCGAGCAGTTGGTTGACGAAGAAACGGTGGATAGCAGTGTGCCCCCAACCACTTTCGCCATTCTTTGCCCTTATTCCGATTGTGTGCATTTTGTTCGGCTCAAGGCCCTCAATCACAGCATTGAAAATTGTCTCGAAACTTGTTTCTTCACTCACTTCTAATGCTGTAGCGTTTCCAAAGCCAGGATCAACGTTAATAAAATACTCTATCCCTGTAATCAAATCAATGGATTCCTGTGCACAAATTTGCCCATAAGCAAAGCACAAAACAAACGGAAAGGATAATATGTGTAATATTCGCCTCATGATAAGCGAATTACCTGTTCGATTTTACTTTAATGCTGGTTGGCAAGCCCGATGCGCTTGAAGCTGAAGGAGCAGCATAGAAAAAGTAGATTGAAGGTAACGCTGGAATGCCTGAAAGAACGTAAGGGTTGCTACCTCCGAATATTCCACAATCCTCGCCCAAAACCCCATAGCCAATGGCAGGGTTTGTGCCAGCTTCTCCAATAAGTTGGTACTTGCCATCTGTGCTAGGATTTGTCAAATCGAAAATAGTATTCATGTCAACATTCTGAAGATTATCGCTCTCAGGGAATTGAGTTGAATTTCCAATATTGTTTGTAACAACCGACCCTGAAAACTCAAAAGGTCCCTCTAACAAAATATTGTTATGAAATGAACTATTTAGAATAGTTACCATTGAGCCAAAAACATTATTAATTATCTGAGCCTGAGAATTGCTATTCATGTGTAAGGCTGGATATACACCTCCTGAACCTGATATATTCACCAAATAGTTGTTTGATATTA
>CAYZSD010000010.1:0-37552 GCA_964481075.1 uncultured Rikenellaceae bacterium
AGGTAAGCAGCACCCAGGGCTGTGGTTTCTACAATTCTTGGACGAATTACTGGTGTTAAAAGGATATCGGATTGGAATTGCATGAGCAAATTGTTTGCAGAAGCACCCCCGTCAACCCTAAGTTCGGTGAGCCGAATGCCTGCATCCGACTCCATGGCTCGAAGAACATCCATAGTTTGGTAAGCTATACCCTCCAGAGCCGCCCTAGCGATGTGAGCCCGTGTTGTACCTCTGGTAATTCCAACCATCAACCCACGAGCATACTGATCCCAGTAGGGAGCACCCATGCCTGTAAAGCTCGGAACAAAGAATACATCGCCGCTATTTTCTACCTGTGAGGCTAGCTTCTCAATCTCTGTAGAGGAGTCAATTATCCCCAATCCATCGCGAAGCCATTGAACCACAGCCCCTCCAATAAAAATACTGCCCTCAAGGGCATAGGTTGTCTTCCCTTCTATTTGCCAGCCAACGGTAGTTAAAAGATTATTTTTTGATACGAAAGGCTTACTGCCAGTATTCATAAGTAAGAAACAACCCGTACCGTAGGTGTTTTTCACCATACCCTCCTCCACACACATCTGTCCAAACAGAGCCGATTGCTGATCGCCAGCTATTCCTCCAATGGGAACCTTAGTTGCAAAGAAGGTAGTGTTAGTATGATCGTAAACCTCGCTCGATGAAGCAACTCTTGGCATCATTGCAAGGGGTATATCCATGATTTCAAGCAATTCTTCGTCCCAATCAAGGGTGTGAATATTGAAAAGCATCGTTCGGCTTGCGTTGGAAACATCGGTTACATGAGTCCGACCTTGGGTTAACTTCCATATTAGCCAAGAATCGATGGTACCAAAAGCAAGCTCACCTTTTCTTGCTCTCTCTTTAGCTCCTTCAACGTTATCAAGTATCCACTTTACTTTTGTCCCACTAAAATAGGCATCAATCACCAAACCTGTTTTCTCCCTAATTAGCTCCGACATACCCTTCTCCTTGAGGAAATCACAAAACTGTGAAGTCCTCCTATCCTGCCAAACAATAGCATTGTATATAGGTTGTCCAGATTTCTTATCCCATACAATTGTTGTTTCTCTCTGATTAGTGATACCTATGCCTGCTATATATGAGCCATTTACATTAATTCTCGACATGGCCTCGGCGGCAACAGCAACCTGCGACGACCATATTTCGATTGGATCGTGCTCAACCCATCCAGGTTTGGGAAAGATTTGGTTGAACTCTTTCTGGGCAACCGAACGAATCGTTCCTGCCCTATCGAAAAGTAAAGCACGCGAACTGGTTGTTCCTTGGTCGAGAGCTAAAATATACTGTTCCATAATAATCATTTGTGAAGTTTTAGAACTTTTTAATTGGAAAACATTTTTACAAGAATAGTAAAAAAATTACCATTGTAACTTTATTCTTAATCCATTTTATTGAAACGATTACGATATACAAACATGATTCTATTTAAGGTTTTATGGCTTATATCGTAATCATTTATTTGTAAACGTTCAGAGCCGCTTGGGTGGTTATAGGTTAAGTAGAAGTTGATGTCTTCCCCATCGTTTTCAACAACAACCTCCTCATTATGAATATCTTTCCATCTATAAAACTTTGTAGAAACAGTTGACATTCCGCTGTCGTTTATAACAATTTGAGGAGTACTATTCGGTTTTGCTTTAAGAGAATAATATCCAACAACAATTCCAACAGCAATGAGGCCTATACCAAAAACATAGCTACTTAAAAATGTAAAAACGTAAATCCCTGCACCTAAAAAACCTATCAAGGGAATAACAAGAATTAGTTTTCTTTTTGAATAGAAAATAATTGTTTCATTTGGAATACTTGGGTCATCGGTAAAGATATCCTTAATCTTGAATTTCTCTTGTAACTGAAGCCATTGCTTTTCTTCCCTCGGACTACGAATTTCTGTTTTTTCAAGAATACCCCCTTCTGGCCAAATAAGTTTTTCCTGAATAGCCCTCATTTTAAGTTCATTAACATTTCGAACATTTTCAAAAGCCCAAAGTCTCCAACGGGTAATTGAAATGCTCCAGTAAAGCCAGGCAAGCCCAAAAGCAACTACAAAACCTATTGGAATAACTAATACAGAAAAAATCTTTTGTATTGATAGAAAAAAACTAAACCCAATAGATACAAAAACAACTAGCATCATTGGATACCTAACTATTCTTATTCCCTTATCTATTGCCTCTTCAACAGATACCTCTTTGTACATTATACTCTATTTAGAAAAACTACTGAGTTAAAAAATCCTCTAGTAAACGGTTAAAAATTTCGGGTTCTGTTTCCATAGGATTATGCCCTGTATCCTTGATGATTACGATTGAAATATTCTCAATACAATCGGTAAACGGTTTCATTTTACTAAAAGGCACCCAGCGATCGTTATTGCCCCAGATTGCAAGTGTCTCGTTTTTGAGATCGGCAATGCAAAGAGATTTTTTGGGGTTAGAACGCGATCTGGAACTTAGAATTGCTCTTGTCATGCCCTTCTGCTTAAGAGGTGTATAATAGGCTTGTACTTCTTCGGATGTCCCCTTCCTATCATAAGCCGATTTAACAAATATTTCTATACTCTTTTGTTGGATGAAAAGCATTCTTCCAAGACCAGCAAGCATCCATTCGATAGGTTGAAAAGCAACGATTCTCTGAGTAGTACTTCTTCCTGGCTGAAGCCTTCCGAAAAGTAAAGGTGCAACTAGCACTACTTTTTCAACCCTGTCGGGTTGAACGATTGCCATTGCTGCAACAACACCACCTCCCATGGAGTGCCCAACCAGATGCCATTTTGCTTCAGAATTGATTTGGGTTAGAAGCGTCCAAAGTAAATCAGCCCTATTATCCTCAGAATGGTTCATCTTACGGCTCTTATCGCTATAGCCATAAGGAGGGAGATCCACTGCAACCACGTTAAAGCCTAATCCAGTAAGCAAATCAATGTTCTTGTTCCAAGAATAGGTTGAGCCACAAAAGCCATGAAGTAGGAAAACCCAATTATTTTGCTCATCGGTACCTTCAGCAAGCCATTTTCGGTAATGTAACTTAAACCCATCGATAGTAATAAATTCACTATTCTCATAGGGAAAGGTTTCAAATTGCATCTCAACCCCTTGTGTACTGCATGAAACAAGGAAAACAAAGACAAACTGAATAGCGAAGATTTTTATTCTTTCCATAAAAAAATATTAATCAACAAGCATGGCATTGAAGAGCAACTTAAATGTGCCCGATGTTTGCCCTCGATACTGTGGATTGAAAGCAAATAGAATAAGTTGCCCCTTATTCTTACGAACCCAAACCATTGCAGCCTTATTTTCTAATATCTCTCCACTCTTCAAGTAACCACTAAGCCTTGGGTTTCCCTCTGGGAATGAAAGGATTACCTTTCTATCAGTATCGAAGTATGGGATCTGCGTTTCAAATACTGCATCTCCATCAAAAAAGATTGGGATTTTTTCTCCATATCCTAGTGTCAATGGGTGATTTTGAATTACATTAACACTAACATGCGCACCGCTAACTTCAAAACCATTCTTAGTAAGGTTTTTTACAACATTGGAAACTGGCAAGGTAAACTCATCTTTTTTATCTTTATCTATTTCAACCTCTTGCATGCCCATAAAAAGCTCTGTAGATCGTCCCCAGGCTAGCACTTTGCCTCCCCCATCGATAAACTTAAGAATATTTTCCTTACCCTTTTTACCCATTCCACGAGCAAACTCAGGGGGTAGATTCATTGGAAAATAGTCGTCTCCGCTCCGTCGTTTCCCTGAAACAAGCAGTTCCGAATTCTGGTTGGGAAAAACCACAATTTGTACATCCTTAAGCTGATTGGGGTCTTCCAACTCGTTAGGACGAATTACTTTATACGGAATATTATACGTATCGAAGAGGTAACGGGTCCAGCCAGCATCCATGTCGTGAAACCAAGTCTCAACCAATGCAATTTTAGGGACTGTCAACTCTTTTAGTAAACTAATATTCAATTCGTTAAAAGGAGTTGGCTGAGAATAAAATCTTTCCCCATCAAGTAGATTACTACTCGCAGAAAGGATTGCAAAACTTCCACTATTAATAGTTTTACCGTCAATTTGAATGTCTTCCTTCACCCTAAAAACCTTTCCACCCTTTGAAAGTATGGTAAATGCTACCCTATAACTTTCATTATTACTGACATTAAATACTAAGTATTTTTCGTTACTTGAATTTATTGCAAAACCGATTGAACTTTCAACTGGCTTCAGCCTATTTTCTATATCCAATAACCTCGTGTTTATCTCAATAACCTCAACTCCCATTGTTAAGGGTAACGACCAACTTGTAACATCGTAAGGTTTAATCACTTCACCATTGGGGGTATATCGTCTCTCTGGATAATCCTGCTTTTCCAAGACCTCCTTAATGAATGCTCTAAAAGGCTGTGCAAGAGGCACAACATAATCACCTGCGTTGTATTTAGTGTTTCCAATAAATAATTCAGCTGAAAGTTGGTTAACAACTACACCATGTTCAATCAGCAAACAGATAAGCCTACCTAATTCACTCTCATCGTTTTGTCTTTTAGGAAGTATGTAATAGTATGGTGGTTGATTGAGACCCTTTGAATATTCCTTCTTGCAGATATCGTTTCGATGCTGGAGTATGAAATCCCGATACATTGATGAAGTTTTAAGGATTGAGAAAGTTGAACTTACCTCATAATCAACAATATCGGAAAGTCGCCACCAACCTCCCTCCCAGGGTGCTATGAGATTTGCGCCCTTCTTATACTCCGACAGGCCTTTACCCCAAACTTTTAGCTCGTTTTTTTCAACAAATACGGGTGTTGCCGTTTTAACCGATGCTGCCTCGGTAAGGAATGCTATTACGTTTTTCCACAAACACGTTTCTGTAGAACCCGGCCAGTAGTTATCGAAAATATAACGTTGCGTTATGCCTGTTTTGCCAAGCGCAGTCATGTCCTTAACCATGTTTGCTCCAAACAAACCAATCCAACTCCACAACGTTTCATCAATATTCTGCGCAATGGGATCGTGGTTGGGAGGGACAAAATATCGTGCTCCGGTAAAGCCCATCTGGTGCTTCTCAACCATTACCTGAGGGTACCAATCCTTACTGGTTAAAGCCGAAATCGCTTTGTTTTCTGGCTGTGTGAGCATCACAAAGTCCCTATTGATGTTATGCCCGGCATACTTATGGTAAATACCTGGAAAGTTTGTCCCTTCGTATTTGGTCCCCTTGTTCTTCATGTAGTTCTCATTCACCATGTTCATTCCATCAGGGTTGTGACAAGGAACCATCATGTAAACAACATTTTCTAACCACCTTAATGTGTCTGCTCCATTCGAAGTAACAAGCTTGTAGGCTATTAATGGTGATGCTTGAGAGGGGGCAACTTCATTTGAATGCATTGATAAAGTGCCAAGCACAAAAACCTTCCCTTTGGCTTTAAGGCTATTAACTTCATCGACATTTAAAGTATAATCGAGAGCAAGTTTCCTGTTTATCTCCTTCAACTCATTGAGATTAGCAATATTTTCTTCCGATGAAATACATACCATGAAAAGTGGTCTCCCCAATGGAGTATTACCAATTTGAATTGTTTTCAACCTATTACATTGCTTTTCAAGCAGTTTGAAGTAATCAATCATTCGCTCATAGTTGAAAAGCATACCATCAGCTCCAGGTTGAAAACCAAAATGTTGGCTTGGACTTGTGATTGATTGTGAAAACCCTCTGTGGGAGAATGTAATTGATAAAAGAAAAACTGATAGCAACAATGCCCTTACTAGCAAACAGGTTAATTTATTCATAGTATTCAATTACTTAGGTGATTAATCTGTAAAAAAGGGAGGCTTACAATACCTGTATGATTTGCTAAAAGTGCAATGGTTTAAATGTTTATAAGAGAATGAAACATACTTCTCAATCAATTACAATGAAGCTAACAGCAGCACCTCCTCCGGGAGCTAATTTAAGGGTCAACATGCTATCGCGAGTTAATTCAAGTGTATTAATACTATGACTAGTTGGATTCCTGTCCCAGTGTGCATCTTTACCATCGGAATAGACTGTTGCTTTATACTTTACACCCGACTTAAGAAAATCGGTAGAAACAGAGATCTCTCGGGGATCTTCGTTGGTTATGCTCCCAAGAAACCAATTTTCTGTTCCTCGCTCCTGTCGAGCAATGGTTACAAACTCACCAATTTCTCCATTGATAACCCTAGTTTGCTCCCAGTCAACACCTACATCCCTAATAAACTGGAAAGCTGGATGTCCTTCGTAGTTTTCAGGTAAATCGGCAGCCATCTGTAGAGGGCTATAAATCACAACGTATAAAGCCAACTGATGAGCAAGTGTTGTATTTACTTGATTATCTTTCTTGTAAGGGTCTAATTTGATGTTAAAGATTCCTGGGGTATAATCAATTGGTCCAGCAAGCATTCGAGTAAAAGCAATAGTAGGAAGGTGATTAGGCGGATTGCCACCATCAGAAGCCCAGGCATTAAACTCCTGCCCCCTAAGTGCCTCTCTGGTTAAATCGTTGGGATAGGTACGGCGCAAACCTGTGGCCATAATGGGTTCATGGCTATTAACTCCCACTTTGTATTTAGCGGCAGTTTGAAGCACTCGCATATAGTGATTCACCATCCATTGTCCGTGATGATACTCGCCCTTAGGAATTATTGTACCTACGTAACCTGTTTTAACCATATCTATTCCCAAGCTGTTCATAAAAGCAAACGCAGTATCAAGTTGCCTATCGTATGTTGCTACTGCCGAGGAAGTTTCGTGATGCATAATCATACGTACCCCCTTGTCGCGCGCATAGTTAACAACTTCAACGATATCATAATCTGGGTAAGGCGTAACAAAATCGAAAATTCCCTCACGGGAATCGGTTCCAATCCAATTCTCCCAGCCTTTATTCCATCCCTCAACAAGCAATCCTTCGATATTATTCTGAGCGGCAAAATCGATGTAACGTTTTGCATTCTTTATGGTTGCTCCATGCTTCCCGCTAGCCAAATCCCATGATGATTTTCCAAGATGCATCTCCCACCAAATACCAATATATTTCGTTGGTTTTATCCAAGAAACATCACCTAAACTATTAGGTTCGTTTAGGTTTAATATTAGCCTCGATTCTATAAGATCGCCTGCACGGGATGCGATTTGAACTGTTCGCCAGGGGGTATGGAAAGGTGTTTGCTTTTCTACCTTATGCTTGTTTCTTTCTGAACCTACAAGATTTGTATGCATGGAAAGCCTATCGCCATCAATAGCAAGGGTTATCCCAGCATAGTCGATGAGGGCTGCCTCATGAAAACTGAGGTAAATTCCATCATCTGTTTTCATGGTAACGGGCGTATTCACAGCATTTACAGGGATATAGGTTTGAGCAAGGTTTGGGTGATTTCTTTTGCTAAACGCATCGATTTCAGAAAATCTGGTTTTGTTTGTTAGATGCTCATAGATGTCCCAATCACCTGGATTCCACCAGCAAGTATGATTACTAGTGAGGTTGAACTGTGTAGTCTCTTCGGCAATAAAAACCTTTGTCATGCTTTTCTGCTCTGGGAAATGGTAGCGAAAACCTAACCCATCGTCAAAAACACGGAATTCGATGCTAAACTCTCTCTTCAACCCGTCAACCTCTTTAAAAAACGTTACTATTTCATTGTAAGTATTATTAACAAAACGTTGCTCACCCCAAGGCATTTCCCATATTTCAGTAAATGCTTTGGTTTTAGCCTCAACAATTCTAATACCTTCTTTTAATCCTGGAGTATCGGTAAACTCAAAGCCAAAAAACGAGGTATCTATCACTACCGAATTCTTGTACGAAACAGTATATGCAGGCTTTTTGCACTTGCTTATAAAAACATTTACCTCTATTTCTTTAGAAGGAGAGGCTACCTTGTGTGACTGATTAACCCTGCAAGAGAGCATAGCTATCGCCAAAAACAATACCGCAAGGGTAGAACAAAACCTACTTGTAATCATAACATTATCAAATTATTAAGCAATCAGAATCTTATTCCCATCACAGTAACGTCATCGCGCTGAGGTGCTAAACCTCTGTACTCATCGAAAGAAACATCAAGAATTTCGGCTAACTCACTCAATGGTTTATGGCGGTTACTCTCAATTATTTGATGCAGTTGTTTTACGGTGAACTTTTTGCTAAGGGGGTTATTCTGATCGACATAACCATCGGAATTCATAACAATAAGATCACCTTTTTCAAGTTCAATTACATGGTCTTCATATTCGGCATCCAAATCGGGCATTAGACCGCCGATAGTTTTCCTGTTGCCTCTGATTGTTTCGATAGCTTGAGAATTATTCCTTAGAACGAACAATGGCCGATTTGCACCGGCAAAAGTGAGAGTAACCCTTGTGTTTTTTATATTCTCAATAAGGCAAAGGGCAACGTCCATTCCATCAATGTTTTCACTCGAGTCCTGTTTTAAGGTTAGATTTACCTGTTTGTTAAGCTGATTCAAAATCATTGAGGGCAGATAAACCTTCCTTTCCAATATAACCTCGTTAAGTAAGCGGCTACCAATCATACTCATCAGCGCTCCAGGCACACCATGTCCAGTACAATCGACAACAGCTACAAATAGCTTTTCTACCATATTATTTTCATCGAGAATACGACCAAACCAGTAAAAGTCGCCACTTACAATATCTCTGGGTTTGAAAACGAGGAAGGTTTCGAAAAGATCCGAAAGCTGTTTCATCTCAGGAAGAATAGCCTTCTGAATGGTAAGGGCATACCAAATACTTGCTTCAATGTTTTCGGTGTGCCTAATTAATAAAGTATTAATTTGCTCCAATTCATCACGTTGAGCTTTTATCTCTTCCTTCTGCTGAAGAAGCACTTCTGTTTGAGCAAGGATCTCGTCGTTGAGATTTGTCATCTCCTGCTCAGCTAACTTTAGGTAGGTTATATCAGTATCAATGGCTACAAGATTTCTAACCTCGCCCCTTTCGTCCTTTACTGGTGTTAATGAAGTTTGAATCCAAATCGTATTACCATATTTTGTTGCTAACTGAAGAGAGTATGTAATTGGATCATGTTTAAAGATACACCACTGAATATTCTTTCTTATCTCTGAGTCTTCAAAAATATTTAGGATATTGATTCCTTTCTCCTTCTTCAGCTCATCTAATGTGTAGCCATAGATATTGTTATATGCCTCGTTCACCCAAAGAATTGTACCATCGGGCGAAGCGATAAGAATTGCATTATTGGTATGCTTTGCTACAATCGAAAGTTTTTCGAGTTGAATTGACTGCTCTTGAATCTCTTCTTTCTGCTTTTCTATTTGAGCAGTACGAATCTTTATTTGTTTCTCAAGTTCTACTTTCTGGAGTTCAATGGCTCTGGTTCTCAGCTTAAAGAGCAAGAATACAACAGCTGCAAATAGTAAAATTGCAAAGAACTTGAAGGCTAAGGTTTGCCACCAGGTTGATTTAACTACAACAATTGCGTATTCTGAAGTTGAATTCCATTCACCATCAGGGTTTGTTGAAATAACTGAGAAAGTGTAGGTTCCTGGTGATAAATTTGTATAACGAGCAACCCTCTCGCTACCAGCTTCAATCCACTGCTCCTCAAAGGGATCAAGACGATACTTAAAACTAATCTTCTCGGGTGATTTTAGAAAGATGGAAGTATAGTTAATCTGGATACGAGATACTCCTGAAGGAACTTGAAAAATAGGTGAACGAGAAAGATACTTTCCATTTGCTACTAAGTCCTCAATAATAACTCGTGGGAAGTAAATAGGAGCGTCCAAATCTTTAGGGTTCATAATCGAAACGCCTCCATTGGTTGGGAAAAATAAACGCCCGTCCTTGGCTTTAAACGATTTTGTAGCACCCATACACCGTTGTGTCTTCATGCCATCGGAGCGGTCAAAAATCCGATAGGTATATTTTGGAATCTCCCCTTTGGCGAAGAGATTTAGTTCCCTTTTTGAAATCCTCACAATTCCAAGGTCGGTTGGCATCCAAAAGAAGCCATTATCGTCTTCTAGAATGTCAAACATAGTATTATCAAAAAGGCCATTCTGAAGGTTGTAAACAAAAATTGATGAATCGTCTTCAATACGAATAATCCCATCGTTCGATGATAGCCAAAAAACATTATCGGTATCGATATGCACGTTGAATGCAAAATTGCTAGGAAGCCCCTGCTCGGTGGTAATATTCTTTATAATAGCATTATCCTCAATAATATGAAGACCGTTTTTGGTAGCTACAATAATTCTTCCAGTTTTATCCTGATTCACGGCCATTACATAGTTCGATGACAACCCGTTTGTATGGTTGAATACATCTATCTTTCCGTTACCTTGAATTTTGTATAGCCCATCGGATCGAGTTCCTACCCAAATATTGCCTTGTGTATCCTCGAAAGTTAGCCTGATAGTTAAACTTGGAAAACCAGTTGAGGGATTGAAGAATACTTCCTTACCGTTCGGTTCTCTCTTCAAAAGACCACTATATGTGCTAATCCATAGATTTTCCTTAGAATCGATAAAAATACTTTTTAGTCTATCCTTAGGCAGAAGGGTTTTAGTTCTAAATCGTGAAATCATGCCTTTTTCAAGAGTATTGATAACCCCATACTCATCGGCTATATAAAACTTGTCGGGTCCTGCTTGTGCAATGCCAACAATTATGTCTGAACTTAATCCCTCATAGGCCGAGTAGTTAAGTACAAGACCATCGGTAAGTCTAAAGATCCCCTTGCGGTATGTTGCTCCCCAAAGATTCCCTTCGTTATCGGCTAGTAAATTAATTATTAAATCATTGGGAATCCCCATTTTTTCATTGAGCGAATCGAGATGTCCTGTTATCAAATTGTGACGGTAAAGTCCTTGTTGTGTTCCAATCCACAGGGTATTGTAATCGTCCTCAAGGATTGTGCTTGCTCGTATAGGTTTTATTTCCTTATGCTTCTTAAGCTTGTTTGATCTAATTGAATAAACACCATTTGAAGTTGCAACCCAAACCCTACCCAGCTGTGATGGATAGAATTCACCCACGACATCAATTCTTTCATCGGGAATCAGTTCTTCAAATTGCTTTCCATCAAATCTTATTACTTCCCCCGATTCTGTACCAATCCACACGTTGCCATCAAAATCAGAGTTAATTGTCTTTACAATGCTCGTTGATATCCTTAAAAAACTGGGAAGTGGTTCTAACTTCTTGAAATCATAGCAGAAAACCCCCTTAGAGTTAGTCCCTATCCAGAGTTTATTTGAAGCCTTGTCAAAATGAAGAGCCTCAACATTTTCATCATCGAGCTCTTTCAAGTTAGGGTCTTTTGAGAACACGTATTCCTTGTATCGAACGATCCCCTTATGACTGCAAAACCAAAGGGTGCCTTCCGAGTCCTTTGTAATACCCTGAATTGTAACCGATGAAAGGGCTTCTGTATTGTTAAAATTGTAGTTTGTAAACCTAACTCCGTCAAAACGGGAAATACCTTTATAGGTGGCAATCCAAAGATAGCCATCGTTGCACTGATGAAGCCTGATAGACATATCCGATGCCAAGCCCTTATCCATGTCCCAATTCCTAATTGGGAACTGGGTAAGCCTTTTTGAAGGGCTTAGGTCAACTATCTCCTGCGAAAAAGTAAAATTTTTTGCTAAAATCAAGTAAAGGAAAAAAGCAACACAGCCTCTATAAAACATTGCAAATGAGGTTTTAACTAGCATTGAGTGTTGTAAATATTAAGAGATATTTTTGATTTCTCAAAACAATAAATATATTGAATTTTATTAATAAGGTCAATAAACGGCGAAAAACTTAACAAAAAAAACGTAAGGATTTAACAACCCTTACGTTTAGCTCAAACAAATATATCGTAAATGCTAGTTCTCTCTGAGAACGTACTCATCGTACTCCAGCTCAAAGCGGAGCTTGTGCTTCGACTCCTCCTGGGCGAGGTTAAGGAATAGTGCTATCAACTCCTCGCTGGGTGCTTCCTCTGAGAGCTTCATGTAGAGCTTAAAGGCTGCCTTCTCGCGTTTCATGGCAAGAACAAGTGCCTGCTCGTAGGTCATGTCGGCTGTTGGTTCGCTTCTAACCACGTAATCGGCGATCTTAAGGTCGGCAATTTTTTCCTGCGATAGGTTGAAGATACCTTCCTCCTTAATCTTGGTTAAACGTGCTTTATGGCCAATCTCTTCTCGAGCAAACTGCTCAAAGGTTGAGCGCATATCATCGGTGCGGGCATTCTTTGCCAGCTCGGTGTAAAAATCAACCGCATTCTGCTCATTATCAATGGCAAAATCTAGAATATCGTTGGTATTGGTGAATTCTTTCATATTGGTTAAATGGTTGATTGAGTTAATTAAGTTGATTGAGTTGATTGAGTTGATTGAGTTTGGAACGCGGATGACGCGGATTGAATGGATTTTCGCGGATAAAAGTATACTTGTTCTTCAATAGACTGCCTGTACATTTGTTCGGATTATTTTGTTTTCTAAGTAAAAAAGAAAAAAAATCTGTTTAAATCAGCAAAAACTTCGTCATCTGCGTTCTAAATCAAATTCTTTATCAAACTCCTTCATCAAATAGTCGCAGCTATGCATAAATACTGAGGTAGAGCCACATTCGCAGGTTGATGCGAACTGATATTTTGCCTCATCGACATTACCTGGAAGCAATGATAAAGCCTCGTTCCGAACATCTTCCATATCTGCTAAACCATTAAAGCCGAAGGCTTTGAGTAATTCGATAAGTTGCTCGATGCTAGTTTTTTCAATCTTTGGATTCAGACCTGCACCAAACTCCTGAATCATGCGCTGTGTATTGGTGAATGAACCTCCCGCCTCAAACCAGAACGAAGCTGGTAGTACCAGGTTTGCAAGTTTTGCCGTTTCGGTCATAAAAGCATCCTGCACAACCACAAAATCGGCTGCAACGAACGATTTTTTTACATCTGAGTTGCCTTCGGAGCAACCGATGGGATCTTCGCCGAAAATTAGAAGATTACGTAATTCACCATCAAAGAATCGCTCGGTGAAGCATTTCTCAACTGGTTCAGGAATAGATTCTATGCCCCATTTTTCGGCAAGTTTCTTTTTAAAATTGTTCTGTTCAATATCTTGCAATCCTACCCCGGTTTTTGGTCTGATTCCCATATCGAAAAGACCATGGGAATTGTTCTTCTCCTTGAGGGCAATTATTCCCATTGAGGTTTTCCCTAACTTTCCTGTAATCAAAGCCAAGTTCTTTATTTCCAGGGCTGTTTGCTGGTCAACCTCCTTTTCGGAGAAGATTAGAATGGCATTCAGTTCATTATTGTATTTCTCAGCAAACTCCTCAATGCAGTTGCAGTTACAATCACAAGCTGCTCTTTTCAACTCCTCAAAATTCTCAGAAAGAAGTTCTGACTTGTACTCCTCGAAACCTTCGCATCTATCGTTTATAAACAAGCTATTCTGAAGATTATTCGAAAGTAGGTAGTGGTTTACTGCCCTTACAAAATGGTAGTAGGATTTGATAGTGGAATACTGTGCTGATTTCCGTTTCAATGAGGGTATCATCCTATCCGAAATAACCTCATAGGGAATTTTGTATGCGTTGAGCATGTAACCTAAAACGGGATTGTATCTATCTATTTCTGAGCCAAAAACAAATGCTCTGCTTGCCCCGTTAATCTGCTCAAATGGGACGTTAGCTTCTGAAATCTCTGCATATCCGCTTGCTCCGTGTAGGTAATGGAAGCTGTTCACATTGTTGGTGCCTACTGCTGCTCTGGCTATCTTCTGAATGAGGTACATCTCTTCGTTGGTCAGTCTTGCTCCAGCAAAAAAAGCTGAAGTATTCGGTTCTGTAGCCTTCAATTTTTCAGCTATAATCGAAAATGCTTTCTCCCAGGATATCTCAACGAATGAACCATTCTCCCTTAGGAGAGGTTTAGTTATCCTGTCGGCTCTGTTGAAAATCCTGTATCCAAACTTCCCATACATACAGAGGTTTCCATCGGAATTGACCATTCCTTCTGCCCCGGTTACCTTCATGATATACCCTCCTCTATGATGGAATGTTAACTTGCAACCCACAGAGCAATAGGTACATATAGATTCAAAGGTTTCCAACCTTACAGGGCCTGGCTTGAAGGGTACATTTTCGGAGAGTGCACCTGTTGGACAAGCTGAAAGGCAAAGCCCACAGCTCTCGCAAGTTGTTTGGGCAAGGTTACTTCCAACGGCAGGTGCTACGTAAGTTTCAAAACCACGTTTTAGGAGTGTTAATGCATTTGCACCAACTACCTCCTTACAAATCCTCACACAACGCGAGCAGAGGATACACTTGTTGTTATCAATCTCAATATATGGATGATTGAAGTTAACATGATACTCCTTATGCTCTCCAGCAAAACGTTGTTGGTCACAATCATAAGAATCAGCATGTTTCTTCAAATCGCAATCGAAGTAGGCAACGCAGCCACATTCTAAGCAACGATCAGTTTCAGCAAGAGCCTGTTCCTCGGTGTACCCTAATTCCACTTCGTGGAAGTTATCCCTAGCATTAGCGTCAAGCACGGGCATTTCCTCACGTAATTGTTTTTGGTATCGACCAAGATACTCGTCTTTCTGCTGAGTTTTAAAGTTATCCTTCTTGCTAAGAAACTCCTTTTTGGGTGGGGTAACTTGTTCTCCCATAAGATACTGATGACAACTGTGGCTGGCAATTCTTGCCTGTGCTACCGCTTCGATAAGGGTTGCCGGGCCCGTAACGCCATCGCCTGCAGCGAATACAGAGGGAATTCCCGTTTGCAGGGTCTTGGGATTTGCATCAATATCGCCCCACTTATTGGGTTTCAACTCCCCACTTTTGGAGTGCTTATTTATATCGTCAAGAAAATTGATATCGGTTTTTTGACCAATGGCTGCAAGGATGTAATCGAACTCCAATTCCTGCTCCGAGCCCTCTTTTGGCACAGGCCGACGACGACCAGAGGCATCGGGTTCGCCTAGTTCCATCTCAATTACGGTCATCGATTTCACTCGACCCTGCTCATCCTTGTTCACCCTTACAGGTGCGGTGAGGAATCGGTATTTCACCCCCTCCAGCTTAGATTCGTGAATCTCGATGGGGTTTGCTGGCATCTCCTTTTCGGTTCTGCGGTAAACAACAGCAACATCGGTGCTGCCACAACGGATGGATGTTCGGCAGCAATCCATTGCGGTGTTTCCACCGCCAACAACCGCAACCTTCTTGCCACGGAAGTCGTAGCGTTGCCCCGTCATCTCCATATTCCGAAGGAAATCGATACCTGAGAATACGTTCTCAGCATCCTCGCCCTCGGCACCAAGCAAAGTACCTCGCTGTGAGCCAATTGTTAGAATTGTGGCATCGTATTTTTCGGAGATATCCTTATAGCTGAGATTATCGCCTAATTTTTTATTATAGAAGATGTTGGCACCTAATTCGGTAACAGCATCCACTTCACGCTGAAGCAAATCGTTGGGCAAACGATACTCGGGAATCCCATACCTCAACCAACCACCAGCATAGGGTTGCGCCTCGAAGATATCGCACTGATGGCCCTTTTGCTGAAGGAAATATGCTGCTGACAGTCCACCTGGACCTGCTCCAATTATCGCCACCTTCTTCCCAGTTGAAGGAGCAATTTCTGGTACGAAATGGCTTGGAGAACTTAAATCGGCATCGGCGGCAAAACGTTTCATGTAATCTATTCCAACACCAGTTCCTTCATCCAGCAGATTTCTACGACACGCCACCTCGCAAGGTCGTACGCAAACCCTACCGCAAATCGCTGGCAAAGGATTGGTTTGCTTAATCAGCCCCACAGCTTCGCTGTATAATCCCTTTTCGATGAGCGAGATATATCCCTGAACATCGACACCAGCAGGGCAACGCTCACGGCATGGAGCAACGCAGTCGGCATAGTGGTTGCTCATGATTAAATCCAAAGCGGTTTTTCGGGCACATCGAACACGCTCATTTTCGGTTTTAATGCTCATACCCTCAACAACTCGCGTTGAGCATGATGGCTGCAAGTTTCGCTGTCCTTCAATCTCCACAACGCACACGTAGCACGATGAGTATGGCTCAAGCCGTGGATCGTGGCAAAGGGTTGGTATCTCTATTCCATGTCGCTTGGCAACCTCAAGAATGTACTCACCCTTTTGGGCGGTGGCAGGCTTGCCGTTTAGGATTATGTTGATTTTGTTTGTCATAACGAATTTGGTTAAACACAGAGGCACAATTTGGAACGCGGATTACGCTGATTTTGCTGATTTTCGCAGATTTATTATTTATACTTCACTTATTTCTTATCTGCGTTCATCGGCTTAATCTGGGTCATCTGTGTTCTATAATTAACTAACTTTAATCGCTTCAAATTTACATCTAGAGTAGCAATCTCCACACTTTATGCAAAGATCCTGATGGACAAAATGAACCTGCTTTTTCTCGCCTGTAATAGCTTTTACCGGGCATTTCACGGCACAAACTCTACATCCAGTACACTTTTCGGGGATAACCTCGTATGTTAGCAACTCCTTACAGTTTAAGGCTGGACATTTCTTATCGTTTATATGTGCCTCGTACTCATGCCTGAAATACTTAATTGCTGTTAGAACAGGATTGGGCGCTGTTTGCCCTAAGCCACATAGCGAGCTGTCCTTTATCTGGTGAGCGAGTTCTTCCAATTTCTCAATATCCCCTTCAACCCCTTTTCCTTGAGTTATTCTTGTTAGGATTTCGAGCATTCTCTTTGTGCCTATTCGGCAGAAAGTACATTTCCCGCACGATTCTTTCTGGGTAAAATCGAGGAAGAAGCGTGCCACATCCACCATACAGGTAGTTTCGTCCATTACCACCATTCCCCCTGAGCCCATAATAGCACCCGTAGCATTAACTTGGTCATAATCGACCTCGGTATCAATTAGATGCTTTGGAATACAACCTCCTGAAGGGCCACCAAGCTGAACAGCTTTAAACTCCTTACCATTCTGAATGCCACCACCGAGCTTGTAGATAATCTCGCGGATGGTCATACCCATTGGAACCTCAACCAGCCCGCCATGATTAATCTTGCCCGCAAGGGCAAAAACCTTCGTCCCTTTACTCTTCTCAGTTCCATACTTATTGAACGATCCCGCACCATGATATATAATATATGGTATATTGGCGAAGGTTTCCACATTATTGATGTTGGATGGTTTACGCCAGAGTCCTGATTCGGCGGGGAAAGGGGGGCGTTTACGGGGCATACCACGTTCACCCTCAATGGAGGCGATAAGTGCTGTTTCCTCTCCGCAAACAAATGCTCCAGCACCCTCCTTAACGTAAATATCTAGATTAAAACCATTTATGCCACAAATATTTTCACCAAGAAAGCCTGCCTTCTTCGCCTGCTCAATGGCGATATTCAATCGCTTTACAGCCAAAGGATATTCTGCACGGCAATAAACTACTCCGTGGTTTGCACCGATGGCATAAGCTCCAATTATCATTCCTTCAAGAACCGAATGGGGGTCGCCCTCGATGAGCGAGCGATCCATGAAGGCACCTGGGTCGCCCTCATCGGCATTACAGATGATATACTTATCGTCCGACTTGTTGTTGCGGGCAAATCGCCATTTCATACCCGTTGGAAATCCTCCACCTCCACGTCCACGAATGCCAGAATCGAGAACGGTTTGGATTACCTGTTCGGGCGAAATCTTTTCTTCAGCAATCTTCTTCAGGGCTTTGTATCCATCGTGGGTAATATATTCCTCAAGACTTTCAGGATCAATGTTGCCACAATTACGAAGAGCAATCTTAACCTGTCCTTCAAAGAAATGCTTATCTGATGTCTCGAACAAGTCCGTTTTGACAACATAATCCCTGATGGGGTTCATTTCAACCACGTGGTTTTGAATGATTTCCATTGCTTTTTCCTCGGTAACTTCACCGTATGTGAAGGAGCCATTATCATCGACAACCTCAACCAGTGGCTCACGGAAGCACATTCCAACGCAACTGGTTTTCTTTAGTTCGAAGTCGAGGGCATCGGCTTTCTGGAGGGCAAGAATTTTGTCAAATACCTTATTGGCTCCAGCGGCTATCCCGCAGCTACCAAGTCCGACTATTACTTTTGTTTTCGACATTGATTATTGGTTTTTATTGGAACGCAGATGACGCGGATTTAGCAGATTATCGTTGATTCGCAAAATTGTTATCTGCGTATATCAGTCAAATCTGCGTTATCAGCGTTCTAATTCTTTGATTTTGATGTCTTTTATCACCTTAACGGCGCTTGCTCCGGTTAGTTTGCCGTAGGTTTCCTCGCCAATCATCATCACGGGAGCTAAGGAGCAACAGCCTAGACATGCTACCGACTCTAGGGTGAAAAGCCTATCCGAAGTGGTTTCACCATCTTTCACATTTAGGGCTTCAACTAATGCATTTGTTATGGAATCGGCATTCTGAACATGGCAGGCAGTACCGTGGCATACCTTAATAATATGTTTGCCTGCTGGTTTCAGTCTAAATTGTGAATAAAAAGTTGCGACACCGTACATGTCGCTTAAACTGAGCCCAGTATCCTCAGAAATCTTTCTAAATACTACTTCAGGTATATAACCATAGGTGCTCTGAGCTCCTTGTAACAATGGGATTAGACTTCCCTTCTTGCCTTTGTACTTTTGAATTACTGGTTCAAGGAGTTTAAGGTCAATATCATTTGTAATGGTTTCTTTCTCATCTATTTGTAGAACTCTTTGGATTCGCATATTCTGTACTGTATTATGCTGATAGATACTAAATTGATTGCTTTCAAATATATATAATTATTCTTTTTGAAATAGTATGACATGCAAAAATAGATGCTTTATTTTTAAAGAGGGTGTCTAAAAAAAGTCTCATAGTTAGACACCCTCTTCGGATGAAAAAAAGCTTAATGGCCGTTAAGCTTTCCCTATACTGCTCCCTGAGCAATCATTGAATCGGCAACTTTTACAAAGCCACCAATGTTTGCACCATCAACGTAGTTGATAAATCCATCCTCTTTTGTTCCATACTTTTGGCAGGTTTTATGGATGTTTTTCATAATGGTTTGAAGTTTACTGTCAACTTCTTCGCGAGTCCATGACATGCGCATTGAGTTTTGTGACATCTCTAAGCCCGAAGTAGCTACTCCACCAGCATTAGCTGCTTTTCCTGGTCCAAATAGGATTTTTGCTGCAAGATATACTTCAACAGCTTCTGGTGTTGATGGCATGTTTGCTCCCTCTGAAACGCAGATACATCCATTCTTAACGAGGGTTTTGGCTTCCTCTCCATTGATTTCGTTCTGAGTTGCGCTTGGCAGAGCCACATCGCATTTAATTCCCCATGGACGCTCACCAGGGAAGTAATCGCAACCATACTTATCAGCGTACTCCTTAATACGACCACGCTTCTCATTCTTCAACCACATCACATACTTCAACTTTTCATTGTCAATGCCCTTGGGATCGTATATGAAACCTTCCGAATCGGAAAGGGTTACACACTTACCACCCAGCTCATTTACCTTCTCAACGGTGTATTGAGCTACGTTTCCTGAACCTGAAACGGTAACTACCTTACCCTTAAAACTTTCGCCACGGGTTTTTAGCATCTCCTCAGCAAAATAAACATTTCCGTAGCCAGTTGCCTCTGGACGAATCAATGAGCCTCCCCAAAGAATTCCCTTCCCGGTTAGAACTCCTGTGAACTCATTCATAATCCTTTTATACTGACCAAACATGTAACCCACCTCACGACCACCAACTCCGATATCACCTGCAGGAACATCGGTATCAGCGCCAATATGCTTACAAAGTTCGGTCATAAAGCTTTGGCAGAAACGCATCACCTCTTTTTCGCTCTTTCCCTTGGGATCGAAATCTGAACCACCTTTACCACCCCCCATAGGAAGAGTTGTTAGGCTATTTTTGAATACTTGTTCGAACGCCAAGAACTTGAGGATTCCTAGATTTACAGTTGGGTGGAAGCGTAAACCTCCTTTGTATGGCCCAATGGCACTATTCATCTGGATACGGAAGCCACGGTTTACCTGGATGTTACCCTTATCATCGATCCAGGGAACACGGAAAATGATAACCCTCTCAGGTTCGCAGATTCTTTCAAGAATCCTTTCACTTTCGTAAATTGGATTCTCCTCAATGTAAGGGATAATGCTCTCTACAACCTCCCTAACTGCTTGATGGAATTCAGGTTCAGCAGGATTCTTGGCAACAATGTATGCCATGAACTTGTTCAGTTTCTCCTCATAAGCTGAGTTTTTCATGATTGAAAAGTGTTAAGTTTAAGTTAATAAAACAAAAAAATGGCTTTTAAAATTTTGGTTCAAGTTATCCATTAAAAATAAACCTACAACGTTTGCAATTAAAATTCAGGTATTTACTTAAACTACCCCTAAGTGTTCCACTTAATTTTTATCCGTAATACACGTAATTGCGTTCGATGTTATTTACATAAAGAAAAAACAATGTATATTGGTTGGTCAAGATAGGGCAATATCTGTTGGTGATTTACACATGAGTTATCATTACTGTATTACAACCTAATTCCTGAATCAATATGAATAGCAGCTCATCGGCACAAGAAGATTTTTATAAACTTCTTGCAGAAAATAAGGAGAGGCTCAAGGAACTTGCCGCCATAAACCGTACGACTTCAATTATTAAAGAAGGAAGAACTGTTGAGGGTACCCTACGACAGATATGCCTTATCCTTCCTGATGCATGGCAGTATCCGCAGTACACCGTGTCAAGGATTAAGTTCGGTCAAATGGAGTTCACCTCGGTAGGATTTGAAGAAACCCCATGGCTGCAAAGCCAAGAGTTTGTAACTATCGATGGAGAAAGAGGTACTATTGATATTTTCTATTCACGAGAATTTCCCGAGGAGTTCGAGGGTCCTTTTCTCAAAGAGGAACGGGATTTAATCCTTAACATCAGCAACTTAATTGTTGGTTACCTAAACTCAATAAAAGGTAAGGACTTTGTAAAAGAAGTAAAGATTACCAAAAAGCCCATTGAGACAGAAGGGAGTCATGCGCGTAAAAAACTCTTACAAAAGTTTATCAATCAACATAACTCCGACAGGGACATCTACCACGACCTTATGCCCTTCAAGGTCAAGGAGATACTTCTGATTGCCAACCTCTATGATGCTTACAATCTGGAGAAGGAGGATAGGGTTACGGACAACATTCTGGGTGAGTACTCTAAGCTTAGCTTGACAAGTGTACCTCGAATAACAGGAGTATCAACCCTTGAGGAGGCTTTAGAAAAGATGGAAGAGAAGCACTTTAACATGGTCATTATCATGATGGGTGCCGATAGGAAAACGCCTCTTGAGGTGGCAAAAAGGATTAAGGGCGAATACAGCTACATCGCGCTATACCTCTTAGTTAATAACTCTGCTATGCTCAATGAGATGGAGAAGAACCCTCTAGCCATTGAGAGTATCGATAAGATTTTTGAGTGGAATGGTGATCCCAAAATCTTCTTTTCAATTATTAAACTCCTGGAGGACAAAGTAAACCTTGAAAACGACACTAGAATCGGATTAACTCGCATAATCCTTCTTGTTGAGGACTCTCCCAGGTACTACTCTCGCTATCTTCCCGTACTATACAGCAGCATCCTTGAGCAAACCAAACGTATCATAGAGGACGTTAGCACCGACGATCTTTACAAGGTTCTTCGTATTAGAATTCGACCGAAAGTACTTCTAACTGGTACATACGAGGAAGCATTGGAGATATTCAATCGCTACAAGGATTTCATGCTGTGCGTAATATCAGATGTGAAGTTCTATCATAAAGGTAAACTCGATGAGAATGCCGGAATTGACCTTATCACTGAAATACGAAGAACCCTCCCGAATCTACCTGTCATCATGCAATCGTACGAGCAAAGCAACGAGGAGAGGGTAAGGTTGTTAAGCGCAAAGCTAGCCAACAGATATTCAGATTCTTTAGTGCAAGATATGATGAGTATAGCATTCATCAACAAGAACTCCGATAGTTTGATGCAAGAACTAAGAAATTTCATTAGCAACTACTTGGGTTTTGGCGACTTTACCTTCAAGAATGCTATTGGACAACCAATTGCCACTGCTGCCACAATGGAAGAATTTGAACGTACCCTAAGGGATATTCCTGGGGAAAGCATCCTCTACCATGCTGAAAAAAATCACTTTTCACTTTGGCTTTCGGCAAGGGGGGAAATAAATGTTGCTAGAATAATTCACCCGTCCAGTATCAACGATTTTTCTGGTCCTGAAGAGATTAGAGAGTATCTTTTAACAACCCTTAAGAAATATCGACAAGAAAAAAGAAGAGGGAAGATTGTTGGTTTCGATACAGCTTGGGAAGTCGATTCTAGCAATATCGTCTCACTTGCAGAGGGTTCGGTTGGAGGAAAAGGTAGAGGGTTGTCGTTTATTAATACCTTATTATATACGTTTGAAATTTCTCAATATGTTCCAAACATAAACCTTTATAGCCCAAGAACTTCAATTATTGGCATAAACGAGTACGAATGCTTCATGCAACGCAATGGCCTGTATGAGAAAGTTTTTGCTGAAACGGATTATGAAAGGATTAAACAATACTTCTTGGAAGGTGAACTCTCTGACCAGTTAATATTCCGTCTCGAAAGGTTGCTGCAGATTTATTATCGCCCCCTTGCCATACGTTCATCGGGACTTCTTGAGGATTCCCTGATGCAACCATTTGCAGGTATCTTTGAAACATACCTCGTACCAAATAACCATCCCGATCCAAAGGTGAGGCTCAAACAAACCATGGATGCAATAAAACTAGTCTTTGCCTCCGTTTTCTCCGATACTGCCCGTGGTTACATCAAAGCTGTGAATTTTAAGATTGAAGACGAGAAAATGGCCGTTATCATTCAAGAGGTTGTGGGCAATAGGTATGGCGATTACTACTACCCTCACATTAGTGGTGTAGCTCAATCGTTTAACTACTATCCCTACGGACATATTAAACCCGAAGATGGATTTGCAACAATGGCTCTGGGCTTGGGTAAATACGTTGTTGAGGGCGAAAAAGCATTCCGATTCTGCCCAAAATACCCAACCTTGATGAACTATACCCCTCAGGATCTTATCAAAAACTCTCAAACAGAGTTCTTTGCAATAGACCTTAGAAAACATGACATTGATTTATTAAAGTATGGCGATGAAGCTGGCCTTACAAGACTTAATCTTTACGAAGCAGAACAGCATGGAACAATCAAACATTGTGCATCAGTTTACAACCCAGAAAATAACAGCATTACCCCTGGACTATCGCAGCAAGGGTCACGAGTCCTCAATTTTGCCAACATACTAAAATACAACTACATACCTTTAGCACAAACAATTCAAGTGGTGGTTGAGGTGGTCGAAGAGGCACTTGGATCACCTTGTGAGATAGAATTTGCCGTTGACCTCAATCGCGATAATAACTATAAAGCATCTTTCTTCTTGCTGCAAATAAAGCCTATGGTTGGGAACACAGAGGAGTACAAAATTTTCCCCGAAAGTATTGTCCATTCGAAGGTTCTGCTTCTCTCTTATAATGGTATGGGTAATGGCCAAGTTGAAGGTATTTCAGATATTATATATATTAGACGAGAAAATTTTGATAAAACCTTAACACCTGAAATGGCGAAAGAAATTGATGAGATAAACAAGATGATGATTGAGAAGGGAAGAAAGTATGTGCTCATTGGTCCAGGTAGGTGGGGAACCCGCGACCGTTGGATAGGAATTCCTGTAACTTGGCCTCAGATCTCGAATGCAAAAGTGATTGTTGAAACAAGCTTTGAGGATTTTCCCCTCGATGCCTCTTCGGGCTCGCACTTCTTTCATAATGTAATCAGTATGAATGTAGGCTACTGCTCTGTCCAGGATGGTGATATAAAATGCCGAATAGCCTGGGAGGCACTAGACCAATTACCAGCCGAAACCGAAACCAAGTTTTTCCGTCAGGTACGCTTCAAAGAACCACTTTCGGTGAAAATGGATGGAAAGAAAAGGATTGTTCTGGTTACAACTGAGAAGTAAAACAAGGTTAAAGGGACAAGGATAAAGGATAAAGCCCCGAACCCCGACCCCGAACCCCGATGCTTCGGGGTCGGGGTTCCGGGTCGGGAAAGGTTAAAGGATAAAGAATGTAAAAGTTTGAAGTCCGAAGTCCGAAGTCAAAAGACGGAAGTCGGAAGTGAACTTACAGCTGATCTCGTCAATTCATTATAAAATACTGATTTTCAAAGAGAAACAACCGACAACTGATAACTGATAACCAATAGCCAATAGCCAATAGCCAATAGCCAATCAACCCATTTTACCCAATTTACCCAATCAAAACCCAATGATAAACAACACAATAGACCAAAACTCGGGCAAATACTACTTTGCTGAAACAGCTTTCGACCTTCTGATGAAGCGAAGGATACTAAACGTATTACTTATTTGTAGTAAGTATGACGCCTTCATGCTTGAAGAGGACGGGAGAATTGAAGAGCAGATCTTCAATGAATATGTAAACCTTAACCTTCGCTACCCTCCAAAGTTCATTCATGTAACCTCTGCCGACGCAGCATTCAAAAAGTTGAAAGAGCAATCCATAGACCTGATTATCACCATGTTGAAAATTGAAGGAATGGATCCATTTAATCTCTCTAAACAAATAAAATCTCAATATCCAAATAAACCTATCGTTGTTCTTACACCTTTTTCCCGGGAAGTTTCCATAAAGCTTAGCCGTGAAGATTTAAGTGCAATCGACTTTGTCTTCTCATGGCTTGGGAATGCACAGATTATGCTTGCAATCATTAAGCTTATCGAAGATTTAATGAATGCTGAGCATGATGTCAATAAAGTGGGGGTTCAAACAATCCTCCTCGTTGAGGATTCGGTACGCTACTACTCAGCTTATCTTCCAGATATATACAGGATTATATTCACTCAAAGCAAAGAGTTCATGTCGGAAGGGCTTAACGAGCACCAAAAAATGATGCGAATGAGGGGACGTCCTAAGATACTTCTTGCACGAAATCTGGAGCAAGCCGAACTGCTTTACCAAAAGTATAAGCACAACATGCTTGGGGTTATAACAGATATGAGTTACCCATACCATGGGAAAATGTTGCAACGAGCAGGAGTTAAATTGGTTGAGATGATTAAGGAGGATAACCCGTATATGCCAATCCTAATGCAATCGTCAGACATTAACAATCAGCTTATTGCGAAGCAGCTCAAAATTGGATTTATACATAAGTACTCAAAAACCCTGTCGCTCGAGGTAAGAGATTTCATTATGAAGCACTTCGCCTTTGGCGATTTTATTTTCATCGATCCATGTAGTGGAAGAGAAATTTTTCGAGCATCTGATCTCAAGGGGCTTCAAGAGATAATCTTTCAAATACCCGATGAGTCGTTGGCCTATCATATCGAGCGAAACCATTTTTCCAAATGGCTTACAGCCAGAGCGTTATTCCCTGTTGCCGATATCTTTAAGTATATTACACCCGATGACTTCCAAAATCTCGAGGAGGTAAGACGATTCATTTTCGACACCGTTGACCGCTACCGACAAAGCAAAGGTCGTGGAATCATCGCTAAGTTTTATCGTGATAGCTACGATGAGTATCAGATTTTCTCACGTATTGGCGACGGTTCACTTGGAGGAAAAGGTCGTGGCCTGGCATTCATCGACTCGGTTATTAAACGTAATTACCTAATGCATAAGTTCGATGGAATTGTTATCTCCATCCCACGTACAGTTGTAATTTGTACCGATGTGTTCGATGAATTCATGGAAACAAACAAGCTATACTCCATCGCCCTGTCCGATTCCTCAAACGAAGAGATTCTTCGCCATTTTCTAAATGCTTCACTTCCTGTACGTATTCACAAAGATCTTTACTCATTCATCGCTGTAGCCCGAAACCCAATTGCAATACGTTCATCTAGTCTTCTGGAAGACTCTCACTACCAGCCTTTTGCTGGAGTTTACGCGACCTACATGGTTCCAAATATAAAAGAGAGCGCTAACCAAATGCTTGAACTTCTTAGCCAGGCAATTAAATGTGTATATGCTTCAGTTTACACTAAGGAGAGTAAAACGTACATGCTTGCCACTCAAAATGTTATTGAGGAAGAAAGGATGGCAATTGTGCTTCAAGAAGTTGTTGGGACAAAATACGAGAATAGATTTTATCCGAATATCTCTGGTGTGTCCAGATCATTAAACTTCTACCCCATTGCCCCTGAAACACCAACCGATGGGATTGCAAGCATAGCCTTAGGACTAGGGAAACATGTTGTTGAAGGAAAGCCCTCGTTAAGGTTCTCGCCCCGCTATCCCAAGAAGTTGCTACAGCTTTCAACTCCAGAAATGGCATTGAAAGAGACACAGAAAACATTCTTTGCCTTAGATCTTCTCCCATCAAGCTTTGTTCCCTCTACCGACGACTCCATTAATCTTCTGGAAATAGACATCAAGGATGCACAAAAAGATGGCACCCTATCGGCTGCTGCCTCAACCTTCGACTTTGAAAACCACAGGCTATACGATGGTTTTGGGGGTCAAGGTACACCCGTAATCACCTTCGACTCGATTCTTAAGCATAAAAAGTTTCCACTGCCTGAGATACTTCAGACAATCCTTGAGGTAGGGCAGCAGGAGATGAATAACCCTGTTGAGATAGAATTTGCAGTCAACCTGAACACACCTGGCGGAAAGCCAAAATCATTCAGCATGTTACAAATTCGTCCTATTGTTCAAAACCGGGATATCATCAATACAAACTTCGAAAAGATTTCACGTGACGAAATGCTACTTTACTCCCCTTCGGCATTAGGAAATGGTATTATTGCTAATCTGGCTGATATCGTTTATGTTAAATCGGAATGTTTCGACCCAGCCAAGACCTGCGATATAGCGACTGAGCTTGAGGGGCTTAATGCCAAGTTCCTTAAGGAGGGCAAAAACTACATCCTGATTGGGCCAGGTCGTTGGGGTTCAAGCGATAGCTGGCTTGGAATACCTGTAAAATGGCCACAAATTTCAGCAGCAAAGGTAATAGTTGAAGCAGCTCAAGAAAACTACAAAATTGATCCAAGCCAGGGCACACATTTCTTTCAAAACCTAACTTCGTTTGGGGTTGCCTACTTCACAGTAAACCCCTTTATGAACGATGGATTCATTGACACCTACTTCCTTTCCTCAAAACCTGCTACTTACGAAAGCCCAATGCTTCGGCATGTCAGGTTCGTGGAGCCATTGCAAGTTATCGTTGATGGGCAGAAGATGATTGGAATTATTCTGAAAAACAAAACAATACTTGGTGAAGATTAGGCTCTACCTTCGCGAAGACGAGCTAGTATTTCTTTTCCCTTTGCGCGCAGGGCTGGGGAGCCATGCTCCATGTGGTTCTCAATGATCTGAGGGAGTTCCTCGGCTATCCATCTCTGTCGATGCGAAAGAAGATATAGGATCTCAAGACAATGCACTTTAACTGCTGGTTTACTATTGTTATCAACAAACCATTTAAAGCAAACCTCTTCTAGTGGTTCAAGGTTGAGGGCCCAAAACTCTTTTTCAAGCACTTTCAGTACAACCCTTTTTAAAACCCTATGAATACCATGGACAATAAGCTTTGCAAGATGCCTCTTAACGCTCTCATTGGAATTGTTCATAAGATTACCAACTAGTTCTGTAAGGTAGTAATCTAGCGCTAATGGGTTTGAGAGAAGCATATTTTCTAGAATCCATGCTGAATGGAAGCTAATCGCTCTATCGGAATGGTTAGTTAATTGAAGAATTTCTTCGTATGATACCCCCATCCTGTTGAAAATCTCGGCAAGCTGAATTACCTCACTCTTAGTCATAGAGTATTTAAGCCTTTCCAGCAATTTTTCCTTTTCCAACTCAACAGTTAACATTGTTATCTATTCTCCTTTCCTTATAACAAATATAATCAAATAAATAAAAACATTAGATTCAACATCAACTTTTTTTGTTAAATAAACTTAATCAACGAAAAAACTTAATATATTTGTTGATTGAACTAATTACTAATTGTTTGGAAATCTGTAAGGACATAGTACTACGCTGTAAGAGCTTTGACAACAAGGCACAACATGCACTTTATAAGTTTTATGCTTCAAAGATGTATGGTGTTTGTTTAAGGTATTTTCCAAACCCAGAGGTTGCTCAGGATATTCTTCAAGATGGATTTATTAAGGTATTCGATTCCATTGAATCGTTCCGATTCGAGGGTTCCATTGAAGGATGGATTAAGCGCATTATTGTGAATACAGCACTTGAATACCACCGAAAGGTTAAGCAGGAGAATGAGGTTGACCTTTCAAATGCCTCTTCCCTAATTACCGACCAGTTTGGTTATGAATCCGATTACAAATTTTTACTTACTATCATTGCATCTCTACCCGATCAGTACCGATTGGTCTTTAACCTCTATGCCATTGAGGGTTACTCACATGCAGAAATTGCAAGTAAACTAGGTATCAACGAATCAACAAGCAAGTCGAACTACAGCCGGGCTCGTGCCCTACTACGTGAGAAGGTTAATAAAATTGAAAACACTGAGAAGTATGCTGTACTTTGAACCTGGCACTTACGAAGAGTTTGTTGGTAAGGTTTCGAACCTAAGGGTTAAGCCTTCGCCCGATGTTTGGCCTGCTATTAACCAAATATTAAGGCAAAAACGAATTGACCGTTACTGGAAATCCTTTCAACAACTAGGTATCGCAGCAAGCATTGCATTCCTGCTTTTTGTAAACATCTTTCTTTATTTTTCAAACTCGAAAAGCACCGTTTCTTTTGTTTCGCTCCTTCCCATAAGTAGCACCGATAATCCCACGGGATTTGTTTCCATTTTTTCAAATGACAACATAAATTCAAACAACCCGACGACAGGCAAAAACTTCATTAGCAATACTTTAAAAAATGATTTAGTTATTGAAAAGGATGTTAACCAGAATAGTTTTATTCTTAATATAATTGAAGCACAAAGACTATCACCGATTGAAGGAAAACTAAGTATTCAGCTGGCCGAAACAATTGAACCATTTACAAATCGGACAAAAAATAGAGCAGACATCAAGAATGAACAATATATCGTTGCTGACATTAAAAAACCTATTAGCAACCCAAATAAAACCTCAAAGTGGGGGTTTTCTGCTTATCTTAACCCTTCTTACTCTCATCACACAAACGCTGCACTAAACTTTAAACAAAATCCTAGCGAAAAAGGGGTGTTGATGTGGGCTGGCGATGTTCAGATTAAGAGAAGAATAAATAGTTATATATCAATATCTACTGGTCTTGCACTTAATCCTGTTGGGCAGAACATCGACAACTTAATCCTTATTAAAAGTAATGGTTTAGACGATAATCTCACCGAATTACAAGCTGTCACATCCTACGGAAGCGTTTCGCTTAATAATAGTAATGTTGGCGTTTTCAATTTTTCGAATATATCTAGTTCTACTCCAACCATTCAAAAATCTTCTTACTTCAGTACAACGGGCTTAAGCCAAAGAATCTACTACCTAGAATTCCCTTTTATTGCATCCACTAATATTTCCAAGAAATCCTTCGATCTTGAATTTAAGGTTGGCTGTTCAGCGGGCATTCTGGTATTCAACAAGTTTGAGGTAGCAACAGCCGAAGAACGTTTCATCGGTGAAAATGTTGGTATT
This sequence comes from uncultured Rikenellaceae bacterium, assembly GCA_964481075.1. Lineage (GTDB taxonomy): Bacteria > Bacteroidota > Bacteroidia > Bacteroidales > Tenuifilaceae > MWFE01. The sequence goes on from CAYZSD010000010.1 coordinate 29,821, forward strand.
AGAAAATACAGCGCTTCAACATTTGGCGCAATAAATTTATCGTACCCCATTGCTAATAACATCAACCTTGAAATTGAGCCGGGAATAAGGCTTAGCTTAAGTTCAGTAAGCCAAACCTATCAGGGAACGTATCCTTTCTCTGCATCAATCAAATTTGGCTTTGGATACAAATTTTAGCTTCCTGAAAAAAAAATTACATCTCCACGCAACCTTTTGTAAGTTTTTAACATCTATATATTGAAACGTATCGTAGCAATATATATACTCCAGCCCTTTTCCCAGCCCAATTTTGATGAATCAAAATTGGGCTTTTTATTTCCTAAGGATTGTACCTAGAATGATTAAGAATCTTTTGATAATCATTCTCTTCCATTAGCATTGCAAGTGAAAAATCCTTATTTCTTTCCATGAACTTCGATACAATTCTGAACCCTAACCATCTGGCTGCCCTTCCAGGCGATTCACGAGTAAACCCTTGTGTGAATGGAGCTTCTCCGATGTACTGGTTGATAACGAAGTTTTCTGTTGTAAATAATAGCTTGTGTTCCACCAGGTGCGACCACATCTGCGCCTCATTCCTCTTACACCAACGAAGCTGTTCTTCTGAAAAACCAAAAATTAGACTATCGGGCTTCTCGGGTAGCATCATTTTTGAAAAATACAATAGCTGTCCCTCATAAATCATATTGCTCAACAGATTATCAATTGAGTCGTTATACGGAAATTCTCCCACCGCCCAAACCCTCATTAGGTCAGGAACAATCATCTCGGGGCGCATGTTAAAAGTTAAGTAGTTATGAATTCCTAACCGGGGATAGTACTCGCTATCAGCACCTAAATACCTGTCAAATCCAACTCCCAAGATATTGTCAGCCAAAACCACAGAGTTATTGAATCCCGAGACAAAACCATACACCTGGGGAATTGTTCTGTCAGGGAAAAACCAATGGAAACGCTTAAATGCTTTGGTTAGGCTTCGATTTAGCTCTTCATTATCAGGGAAAACGGCTTGTACCTTCCTATATGTTTCAACAACCATATTGTCAGTCAGAAAACTTAGCAGATAATCGTTAAACCCTGGTTCAACGTGTGGTCCTATCCCAATGATACCCTCACAAAAAATATCGAAGAAATCGATATGCTTCTCTCTTAACTTAAGAACTTCGACCTCGATATTCTCTTGGTTTAAGGCAAAAAGATCCCTGTCGAAACGGATAACTTTCACCTCAAAATCCATCGACTCATAGGGTATTTTATCCCCTCTTCGGCAGGAGCAAGAATTGAAACCCCAGATAAGCAAAGCAAGAAATGCAAGTGCAAAAAATCTACGCTTCATAATATTAGAATTTTAAAAAAACGTTCTAAGATAGTTCCTTCGTTGTTTTTATTGAACATAATCCATTGTTAAAAGTAGCTAAATGTACTTTTTTACTTAGCTTTACGTTTTTCATGTGATAGTTAACGTGCTACAATTAAACTTATGATTACTTGTAAATTACTGCCTTTCGAAAGATTTTATTTCTGCTTCTTAATATTTCTTATATTCATATTACCCCAAAATGGACTGAGTCAGAATCTCTCCTTAATTGAAGGTAGGATAACCGACCAAAACGGGGAACCAGTGTCATACGCCAGTATAAGTATCACAGGAACAGCTATAGGGACAGCAGCCGATTATAATGGATTCTACCGCTTAATTGTTTCTCCCTCCGATTCAATCATTGTAAACTTCTCTGCTGTTGGATTCTCTCCGTTCGAAAAAGTTGTTAGCGTTAAACGCGGAGAAAAGGTTTCTGTTGACGTTCAACTTGAAATTGCACTTAGTGAAATTGAAGGGGTTTTGGTTCAGGCTACCCAAAAAAGGTTTGGCAACATTGAAAGGATTAGCCACAAGGATTTTGAGTTTATCCCCGACGCATCGGGAAGTTTTGAAGCTATTCTGAAATCACTTCCAGGTGTTTCATCGTCAAACGAGATGAGCTCGCAATACTCCGTTAGAGGAGGAAATTTCGATGAAAACCTTGTGTATGTCAACGACATAGAGGTGTATCGTCCTTTTCTTGTTCGGTCGGGGCAGCAGGAAGGCTTAAGCTTCATTAATTCCGATATGGTTGAAGGGGTTGAGTTTTCAGCAGGTGGATTTAATGCAGAGTATGGCGATAAAATGTCTTCGGTGCTCAGCATTCGGTATCGCCAACCCTCGAGCAACACAGCACGAACCGAGCTTAGCCTTCTTGGTGCAAATGGGCTTATTGAAGGGATTAGTAGCAATGGAAGATTTACTCACCTTACCGGGGTTAGGTATAAAACCTCGCGTTACCTACTCAACTCCCTAGATGTGAGTGGCGATTACACCCCTACTTTCATCGATTTTCAGTCGAACCTAGCCTATAATTTTTCACCAGAATTCCAGCTAAGTTTCCTAGGAAACTTCTCCTCGAACCGGTATCTCTTTGCCCCCGATGTTCGTGAAACACGATTTGGGAGTTTCACTAACGCCCTGCAACTAAAGGTTTTTTACGAGGGAAAAGAGGTAAACAGCTTCGAAACAGCACAAGGAGCTCTAACAGCAGAATATCGTCCGGTTGAAGGGCTAAACCTTAAAATACTAGCTGGCAGCTACATAGCACGAGAATCAGAAACCTTTGACATTATTGGTCAGTATCTCCTAAATGAACTCGACAACACCTTAGGGTCAACAACCTATGGCGATAGCCTTATTAACGTTGGAGTGGGTGGATTCATAAACCATGCCCGTAACTACCTTGATGCCAATTTCTATCGAATAGAGCACCTGGGTAATTTCTCTAACGACTATCTCAACTTCAAATGGGGCTTTCGATACCAGATTGAAGACATTAGCGATCAAATCCGTGAGTGGGATCTAATCGATTCTTCAGGTTACTCTGTGCCACGAACCAACGAACTTCTTCAACTCTCCTACTTTCTTAAATCAAAACACCACACTTCATCTACAAAACTTTCTGGTTTCTTCCAGAATAGCTATAAATTCAACCTTAATGACTGGGATTTAGTTACAACAGCCGGGATTCGGATGGTTTACTGGGATTTCAATCAGGAAATTTGTGTTAGCCCTCGTGCTTCGATAATGGCAAAACCAGAGTGGAATAGGAACTTAGCCTTCCATCTATCAGGAGGATACTACCATCAACCACCAATATATAAGGAGTATAGAAAGGTTGATGGGACAATTAATCCTAACATCAAATCGCAGGTCTCAATACATGCTGTATTTGGTGTTGAATACCTTTTCACAAAATGGCAACGTCCTTTTCGTTTGCAGGCTGAAGTTTACAACAAGCAGCTTTACAACTTAATCCCTTACAAAGTTGATAATGTTAGAATTAAGTATTCTGGCGAGAATTTAGCTTCAGGATATGTGAGAGGAATTGACCTAAAAGTTAACGGTGAATTCGTTGAAGGGGCCGAATCGTGGGTCAGCATCTCACTGATGAAGGCAGAAGAAGACATTAAGAACGATTCATACGTTGATGAAAACGGAAAGGTTATCTATCCTGATTATTATCCCCGCCCAACAGATCAACGATTTAGCATTGGTGCATTTTTTCAAGATTATATGCCCGGAAACCCAACTTTCCGTGTTCATCTCACTGGTTTCTTTGGTACTGGGTTACCCTTTAGCAATCCTAGCTCACCCCGATACGACCTGATAGCTCGCATGCCTGCATATAAAAGAGTTGACATTGGTTTCACGAAAGTATTTAAGGATGAAAAGGGAAAAGGTGGTAACTACCTCAACAATATTCTCTGGCTTAAAGGTTTTTGGGTTGGGGCTGAAGTATTTAACCTCTTCGATTTTACGAACACTGTTTCCTACCTATGGGTTCAAACTGTATCGAATCAAAGTAACATTTCAGGTAAGTATGCCGTGCCTAACTACCTTACATCAAGACGTATCAATGTGAAAATTGCAGCAAGATTCTAGACCCAAACCTTGCATACTCCAATAAGTTTTTCTACATTGCAAAGGGCAAACACCTGCTTCAATCCCTTATTATTCTGAATCGTTTGGCAAATTGTTTCCCTCTTTCTTACCATTTTTAAATAATTTTTGAAAGGAACTAATGATTAACATAAATATAATTAACTTGTTTACTGACAATAATACATGGGTATTTCTTGCGTTAGTGATGATTTTATGCTTCATTGCATGTTCTTTACGTTTGTATTTTTCTCGCAGAAAGGATAGAAAGCGTATTCTGGAACTGGAGCAAAAGCTTCTTCTCTCACAGATGAATCCACATTTTGTTTTCAACTCCCTGACAGCAATTCAAAACTACATTTTTCAAAACGAACCCTACCTGGCTGGCAGATACATGGCAAGCTTTGCAAAGTTGGTACGCTTAATCCTTGAAAACTCCAGGATGAGTCTTATACCAATATCCAAGGAAGTAGAAACTATCACACACTACCTTGAGTTGCAAAGCATTCGATTTCAAGGAAAATTTGACTACACCCTTTCAATTGACCCTGATATTGATAAAGAACATCACTCCATTCCACCCATGCTTGCACAGCCATTTATCGAAAATGCAATTGAACATGGAATAATACACTTGAGTGAGAAAGGGCAGATAAAGATTAGCTTCCTACTTTCGGACCAAAGCATTGTTCTTGAAGTTGAAGACAACGGATTAGGTATTGATCGATCCTTAAAAACAAGCGAAAAAAAGCGAGTTGAGTATGAATCACTTGCAACAAGAATAACAAACGAACGGCTTTCAAAGCTAAAGAAATCGTATGGTCAAAAGGTTAGCATGGAAACCATTGACCTATCAAAACTTCCTCTCTCAAGCAAAACAGGCACGTTAGTACGATTCACGATTCCTTTGATTGAAACAGGATAAAACCTTACTCCTATGATTACTGCCGTAATAATCGACGATGAAGCCCCTGCTCGTGATGCCTTGAGCAACATGCTAAAATTATATTGCCCCAGCGTTCAGCTTATTGGCGAAGCACATAGTATGCAATCGGGAATTAAACTAATTGAATCAATCTCTCCTGATGCAGTTTTTTTGGATATTCAAATGCCCGATGGTTCAGGTTTCGATTTGCTTAAACATTTCAAAACGTTAAACTTTAAATTTGTTTTTATTACAGCATTTCAAGAATTTGCCGTCAGAGCCTTCCGCTTTAGTGCCATCGACTTCATCCTGAAACCCATTGACCCAACCGATTTGGCAAACGCCGTTGATAAGCTACAGGAAACCATCAGGGAAGATGAAACCAACCAAAAATTTAAGGCCTTTATCGAAAACATACAATCAAAAAGTCGAATCCCGAATAAAATAATCTTAAAAACCCTCGATGAAGTAATTATTGTTGAAACGTCAAGTATTGTACGTTGCGAGTCGAACAACAACTACACCATGTTTTATTTCAATGATAAATCTAAGATCCTTGTGTCAAAAACTTTAAAGGAATACGACGATTTGCTCTCTTCTATTGGTTTCTTCAGAACACATCAGTCGCATCTGGTCAACCTAAGGTTTATTAAATCATACTCCCGCTTCCCCGATAGCCAAGTAACACTAATCGATGGGACAACTATCCCGGTATCAGTTCGCAAAAGAGATCTTCTGACTAGTCTTCTGAAAAAACAACAAAAAAATGGATTTTTACCTTAACAGTTCTTTTTTTTCAATCATTTTTCTATATTTACAAAATTCATCGATACTGTCTATACATTTTTCAAGCAAAATGCCATGAAGGTGACTAACAACCATGTGTATTCATTCATAATCAAGATGATATTCTTTGGTCTGTTCGTGATTTTTGCTTTACCCTCAATAAGTAATAACCTCGAGTTCATCAATCCAACCCTAGTCAAACAAATCGACTCGCTGAACCAACTCTCCTATAAAAATCGTAGAACCAACCCAAAGCTTGCACTAGAGTATGCCATTAAAGCCAACGAACTTTGCAAGGGAAACGATTACGTAAAAGGATTTGCCGCTTCTCTTCACAACAGGGGAACAGCAAGAGCAGTTCTAGGAAATTATGATCTTGGAATGCTTGACCTGCTTGAGGCATCACGTTTACGAGAGCAGATTGAAGACCACGAAGGCCTAGTTTCAACCTTTAACAACATAGGATTTGTTTTCTCGGAGATGGGAAACGACAGGAAAGCCCTTGAGTACTACCAAAAGTCGTTAGACTATCAAAACAAAACAAACCTGAAACGCGATCTTGGTATTGTTTACAACAACATTGGTTCAGTTTACCTTCGTGAGAATAAGCTTGATCAAGCATTAACGTACTATTACAAAGCACTTGATGCAAACAAGGAGGATGGCGATGAAAGAGGTATAGGAGCAAGCAAAAGTAACATCGGAACAATCTATAGCAATCTTGGTCAATATAAAAAGGGGTTGGAATTCCATTTTCAAGCCTACGAGCTAATAAAGAAGAACAAGGATAACCTGGGTATGATGAGTACCATGAGGTACATTTCAAACGACTACCTACATTTAGGTGAAATTGAGAAAGCAACCGATTATGCCCTCAAAAGCCTTCAGCTTGCTCAACAAATTGGGTCGATGGGCGAAGAAAAAAATTCTGCTATACTTCTTGCAACAATATATGAGAAACAAGGTCGAACGGCCAAGGCTCTTGAACTTCACAAGTTAGTAAACACACTGAAAGATAGCCTATTCAGCGTTGAAAAAGCAGAAGCTCTTGGAAGAATGCAAGCTCTTTTGGAAATTGAAACTAAAGCCAAAGAAAATGAAATCCTAAGAAGAGAACAGGAGGCTAGCCATCAACAAATTCGAATGCAAAAACTTCTGCTTCTTATTTCTGTTTTTTCGATTCTTATTGCCATTGCTTTTATTTTACTAATCATTAAATCGAAAAGAAAGGTTAAGAAAGCAAATATTGAGCTTAAAGCCATTAACAAGGAAGTTGAATCGCAAAAAATTGATATTCAACAGAAAGCCAATGCTCTTGACGAAAAAAATAGTGAGCTTCGGGAAATAAACCAGATAAAGGATAAGCTTATTTCTGTTATCGCACACGACCTGAAAAACCCTTTTAACAGTATCTCGGGCTATTCCGAAATAATCATTTCTCAGTTCGATGGTTACAGCAAAAGTGAACTTCTATCATTCCTAAGAATTATCAACGACAACTCTGCCCGTGGCAACATGTTGCTCGATAACCTTTTGCAATGGTCACGATTACAGACCAAAACTATTCAGTACCTCCCTGTCAAACAGAACTTATATAAGCTTGTTTTTGAGGAACTTTTCTTCGTTCAACATATTGCAAACGAGAAGAATATCCATATTTCAAATTCAATTGAAAAGGAAATAATTGTGTTTGCCGACTCAAATATGCTAAGAACAGTAATCCGAAATTTAGTTTCAAATTCCATTAAGTTTACTCCAAACGATGGAAAAGTAATCATCTCGGCATTTACTACTAATGAAGGGACAACCCTTGTAGTTGAGGATTCTGGCAAAGGGATTGAAAAAAACATCAAGGAAAAACTCTTCACCGGCGAAGCTGGTGTAACTACAACCGGTTATGGAGGTGAAAAGGGCACCGGACTTGGACTAATGCTTTGCAAGGATTTCATTGACAAGCATAATGGTAAAATATGGGTTGAAAGTGAACCAAACACAGGGGCAAAATTCTTCATCCAGTTACCCTCAAACTAGTATTTTTTTCATTAAACCTCAAAAAC
>CAYZSD010000011.1:0-36883 GCA_964481075.1 uncultured Rikenellaceae bacterium
GGATATTATAATAGCGCCTTCCTTCTGGATGGGTATGTTAAAAAAACCATTGTTATCTGTTGTTACTGCTTTGTTTGATAGGCTGTCAAATAGGTATGCGCCAACTAGTACTTCTCTTGTAATGCTATCCCTAACGAAACCACTCATTCTATTTTGGGCGGTTAGATTGCTGCATTGAGATTGTATGAGTAACAGGATGATTGCTTTAGTAATTAATGTTAGAAGAAAAATGATGGATTTCATTTTTAAATATGGAAAAAAGATAAATTCAATTTGAAGGGTAAATAGTATCTGTTTCAACGCTGGAATACCCTGCGAATATTCCAAAACCATTCTCAATATTTGAGTATAAAGGAAATGCAGAAACAACACCTCCAATTATACTCGGGTAACGCCCAAGTTCGTATAGATACAGTTGTTTAACAAACTGATAGTAATCGAAGTTAACCGTTCTTAATTCAACAATAAAAGGGTAAAGCTTTGTTTGACAACCTGTTTGAGGAGAGCAACCGTAAGAGCCTGTTGTATAGTTAACTGTCATTTCGTAACTGTTATCAACAATTAACTCATTACTAAATATAGTAAGAGGAAGACCTTCATGAAGCAGTACAGGATCTATAATGTTAACAATTTCAGCACGTCTTATATAATCCCCTTTAACTAATTTGATTAGCAGTTCAAAGTATAAATTTTCATTTGAGTTGTTACCTATTGTTACTTTGACGGCTGGATAGGTTGCACCTTCTTCGTTAACCCCCGCTTTGTTAATGTGCTCAACCCTAATTATATTTTGCGGTTTAGGGATAATTGTTGTACAAGAAATCAAGGGGAAAGTAGGTACTGTTACTTCACATTTATACTCAACATCTGGTTCTGCTATTTGATTCGAAAAGTAATACCCATTACCTTGATAGGTAAGGGTTTCTGCATATAAATTATTTATGAAGAGATTAACCGTAGCATCTTCAACTAATGTTAAAGGGCTTGCAGCAAATTTCTCTGCATAAGAAACATGGACAGCTATTCTGCTACCGTTAACAATAATTGAATTTATTGTAGGAGTAGGTTCAAATTCTGGAAATTGCCAGTTAACCTTTTCTCGACATGAGAGTAGTGTTAAGAAAGCAAGAATCATGGAAAAAAAACGAACAAATAATTTGAGCATACCTCTGTTGATTAAATATTTATTGTCAACCCATACCGTAAGCATGATTCCATCCCCTCTAAGTTAACCTTCTTGTTCCTACCATACTCAATGTATAAGCCCCAACTTTTTTTAATGAAATATGCAAATCCAATATACACGCCGAAATCTAACTCAGTACCTTTGTATATGCTACTTTCTGGAGCAAACATTGAAATTGCTCCTAGCTTGCCTGAAAAGTAAAAGTCAACTCGAACATTCTTTCCATCAACTAGATACGGCATGATATGATAGTTAGTATTTATTCCAAAGAATAAAGCATCAGATTGAAATCGGCTTGTTTGTGAAAATGGGCTAGGATTATCGGGATTATTTGTGGGCTCTTTCGAATTCCAGAATCTGTCATATCCCATATAGGCTCCACCTTCTAAAGTGTTGAAAAAGCCATAGTTTCCTTCAATACGATAGTTACCTGTGCTAATATTTTCGTCCCACTCAAGAAAACTAGGAGTGGAAGAATGGCTGAATTTTAGGTTTACCCTATGGATGATACTAGATTCCTTATCATTCATCCCTTTTAAATGAAGGAATATAAATGTAAAGAACAAAAGCGTTATTATTCTAAACATATTATAATTAATTAATGATATTAATAATACTAAATCAACCACTTCAATACTGTTATTATTAACTGCTTTGTGAGTGTTTTTAACTTTTGAAGTGGTTGATATTTTTTAAATTCTTTTAAAAAAGTGTACCGCATTTTAATTCAACAGGATTGTTTGATCCAGTTGAGAAAGATGTTGCCCAGCAATCATATGCTCCAAAATGTACCGTCAGATTATAATCAGTTTGGCCAAAATACACCCATTGAATACCTTCGCCTTCAAATTTTGAAGCAGCAACATTATGATATGAATTTAACAATAATTGACGATCCCAACCTCCGGGTATCCTGTAATCCAAAGCAATTTTTATGCTTGCACTCATTGTGCGACCTGTAACCCAAAACCAAATACCTAAGGTCTTTTTCAAAGGTCTAACGATGTAGTAACATCGAGCAACAGACCACCCTGGTGCACCAGCAGGAGGCTGGTGTACCCCAATTGTTAATCTTGTTTTATTGTCATTAACAGTAACATCATCTTCATATTCACCAACTCCACAAAAGTTTGGGACATCCTTTGAATCAATTATTGATGTATTGTTCACTAATGAAATATTAAATTTATTGTTGTTCAAAAAAAGATCAGACTCATCAAACTTAATTAATTCATTAATATTTTCATAATTTGTATACACATAAAAAGTTTCAAATACTTTATAAACAATATCTTTAACCTGAAACATCTTGTTATTATTAATAATATACCTTAACGGATTGTTAAACAAAAAATGTTCAAGCACATATTCATTATTTTCATCTTTTACTAGAGTTAAGAAGGAACTATACTTTCTTACAACATCATGAATATCATCAATTGTATTTAATTGGTCTGGTTTAATTGAGAAATAGATTTCTTCACATGTTCTGCCATAAGATTTGAATCCTTGAGTTTCTTCCCAATCTTTAAGTTCATCATAATTTAACTTTATTGTCTTTTCAACGGCTGCATAGTATTCTTCTGCTGTTTTAAAAACAAGCATGTTGTTTCCTAAAAAAACATCAACATTTTGCTCAGATTGTTCTTTAGTACAAGAGTTAAATAGAATTAAAAAAATAATAAATGTAATTTTGTTCAGATTAATTGCCATCATTTTATTGTAATTTTGCAATGTTAAACTTCGGTTTACCCGCCTCACTCCAATATTGATTTCGTCGTCATACATGGGGTGGGGCTTTTTTCTGTTCTGAGTAAGAGAGTTGAACAGTAAATAACTCCCGATTTGCTACTAGTTACCTTACCAGCAGCACATCAATAACCCTTTTTTTATTTCATCTTTGATAATCTTAATTTGATATAAGCAGAAGTTACGTTTTTATACTTGAAAATTCAAAATTAATATAAAAAGTATTCCCCCCCCCCCCTTAAAAATATGTTTTACAGCATTTTTCTTCTGCTAACCAATAATAATATGGTTTTTCAATTCACTCTGTCTTACCATTATTTATAGTAAGTTACAATCATTATTTGTTTATGTATATAAAAGATGTTTCAAGCAATGTTATTTACAATTTTTGTAAATTATTTACTACTCTCATTTTTTTACACCTGCTTGCCCTGCCTATGCCTGCAGGCAGGCAGAAGGAAAGTTAAGCCTTTTACCCTTCGACCCCGAACCCCGACCCCGAAGCATCGGGGTTCGGGGTCGGGGCTCAGGGCATCGCATTTTACATTCTACATTTTACGCCTGACTACCGTCAGGCAGGTTTTACATTTTAAAAGTTTTCTCTCCAACCGCCTTTATCGCCTTTTCCTTTGCTTCGGTGTAGTTATTGCAAACATTGTTGCGTCCGATTAGGAAGTCAATTCTTTCCTTCTCCAGTTCTTTGCGAACTTCGGGTTGAACCCCAGAGAGGATTAGTTTTACATTTATATCCTGTAAGAATTTGATGGTTTCGCGGAAGTTATGTATTCCTGTGGAATCGATAAACGGGACATGCCTCATTCGAAGGATAAGAACCTTTGATGTTTTCCCAAAGTTTTTGAGTGTTTCGCGGTACTTCTGAGCAGCAGCGAAGAAGAAAGGCCCTTTAATCTCGTAAACCTCAACGCCTTTGGGAAGGTCAGAGTAGTCATCTAGGGTGTCCATATCGGCATCGGCTGGGATAACATGGCTTGCATTGGCCATACGCTGCATGAATAGGAGTGCTGCAAGAACCATCCCAATCTGAATGGCAACGGTTAGGTCAACAAGAACAGTTAGCAAGAACGTTGTTAGAAGAACAATTACGTCATACCTTGAGCCTCGAAGGATGGCAAGGAACGAACGCCATTCGCTCATGTTGTATGCTACTACAACAAGAATTCCCGCAAGACAAGCCAATGGGATTTGAACTGCCCATTTCCCAAAGAAAAGAACGATAAGGAGAAGGGTTACGGCGTGTACCATTCCTGCAATAGGAGTTCTACCACCATTCTTCACGTTGGTTGCGGTTCGAGCAATGGCCCCTGTTGCGGGTATTCCACCAAAGATTGAGGATGCTATGTTGGCTATACCTTGACCAATCAGCTCTGTATTGGAGCGGTGATTCCCGCTTATCATACCATCGGCCACAACGGCAGAGAGCAACGATTCAATAGCACCCAAAAGGGCGATGGTGAAAGCGGGGGCTATATACTTTGAAAAATTACCGAAATCAATGTTTGGTATATTAATGGCAAAAGTGCTTGGTAAATCCCCATAAATTGATCCAATAGTGCTAACTGGAAGATTAAATACCATTGGCAAAATTGTCATTATAATAATTGCGATGAAAGATCCAGGAATGCGCTTGATGACTCTTTTTGAGTAAACAATGATTAGTATTGTTCCAATGGAAATGAGTAGTGCGTAAAGATTTGTTGAGTTAAGATTGCTGAAATAAACGCCCCATTTTGAGATGAACTCCGAAGGTACCTCGCTTATTGTTAGTCCAAAAAACTCTTTGATTTGGGTAGAAAAGATGATTAAGGCTATCCCACTTGTAAAGCCAACAATCAGAGGATGAGGGATAAACTTAATAATTGTACCTAAACGAAGAAGACCAAACGCAACAAGCATTAAACCTGCTAAGAATGTTGAAACAATCAAACCCTCAATACCGTATTGCTCAATCACCCCATACACTATCACAACGAAAGCTCCCGTGGGGCCTCCAATCTGAACTCTACTTCCACCCAAAAACGAAATTAGAAACCCTGCAACTATAGCGGTAATTAAGCCCTTTTCAGGCGAAACACCCGATGCAATTGCAAATGCAATTGCAAGCGGTAATGCCACTATTCCAACAATTATCCCTGCAAGAATGTCGTTTTGAAGTTGATTCTTTGAAAAGCCATCCTTGAAAACAGAAAAAAACTTAGGTCTAAAAATATCGTTCATTTCGTGATAAATTATTGAGAATTATTCTTCTACTAAACCAAAAAGCTGCAATCCAAATGAATGTTTTTACCCTTCAACAGCAAAGGAGTACATGTCAAATGCTTGAAAAAGTAAATTGGAATGATTTTGCAAAAGTATTATTTTCTAAAAAGATGAGCGATGAATACTAAGTTTTTTTATCTTGCGTCCAAAAAAATGTTTGATATGAAGCTTGCTGTTGCAATTATATTCTATGTTCTAACACCCTTTATTATCATTGAACTCTGCCGCCGTTACAAAAGCATTGATAAGCTAGGTCCTGTGTTTGTGGCCTACATCATAGGTTTGATAATTGGGAATATTGGCATCCTCCCCGAAGGTATTGATAAAGTCCAGGAGTTAATAACAATGCTCACTATCCCATTAGCCATACCTTTGCTTCTATTCTCCTCCAACATCAGGCAATGGGCAACGTTGGCAAGGACAACGTTTCTCTCTTTGCTATTTGGTGTTTTAGCGGTTACAGCTATGGTTATCATTGGTTTTTGGGTATTCAGTTCAAATGAAATCGCTGACCTATGGAAAGTGTCTGGAATGCTTATTGGAGTTTATACAGGAGGAACACCAAATTTAGCTTCTTTAAAGCTGATGCTCGATGTTGATCCTCAGTTATATATTCTAACTCATACCTACGATATGGCAATATCAATGGCTTACCTTGTATTTCTGATGACCATTGGACAGCGAATCTTTCATCGATTTTTACCTCCTTTTCCTCTTAAAAAAGAAAATGAATTAGATGTAAGCTTAGATAATGCTTATCCTTACAAGGGCATTTTTAAAAGGAACGTTTTAATTCCTTTACTTAAGGCTGTTGGCATTGCCATCCTTATTTTTGCTTTAGGAGGGGGATTAAGTTTAGTTGTTCCTGCTAATCAGCAGATGGTTGTGGTAATTCTTGTTATTACAACCCTTGGGATAGCGGCATCGTTTATCCCATCAATTAATAAGACTGAAAAAACCTTCGAAGCAGGTATGTATCTAATCCTGATATTCAGCATTGTAGTTGCATCAATGGCCGATTTTTCAAGAATGTCAGCATTTAACTTAACCCTTTTGGGGTATGTTACCTTTGCTGTCTTTGGCTCGCTTCTTATCCATGTGGCACTTTCGTACTTTTTTAGGATTGATGCTGATACAATGATGATTACTTCAGCTTCCTTGATTTTCTCGCCACCATTTGTTCCAGTAATTGCTGGTGCAATTGGTAATCGGCAAGTTATTGTTTCAGGATTAACCACTGGCTTAATTGGTTATGCCATAGGTAATTATTTGGGCTTTGCGGTTGCCGAGATACTGAAAGGTTTTTAGTTTTTGAAAGGGGCGTCAGTTTCAGACAGGTGCATCCTCAGCATCGTCTTCCTGCTCTTCGCTTGATGTGGTTGCATCAAAGCATTGAAAAACAATAGCTTCATTTGGGTTGAAGACTACCCAAATGTAATAGAAGTTAAACCCTGTATCTTCCAAACTGCCTGGAATATTCTCAAGCAAAATGCTTTGGGCTGGCACTTCTTGGTTCTTATCGCAGTAAACTTCTGTTGAAAAAACATCGGCATTGTATTCACCTTCCTTCTCGGAATGGAGGTAAGTTACTGTGCCAAGGCAGAAGATTTCTTCATTTGAATATCCCCTAACTGTAAATATTCGTTGCCCTTCATCATTCTCAATGAAAAAGGCAAAGTAGTAGTCATCGCTAAAAGTTTCAGTAATATCAAGCGTATCGGTTTGAGTTAAGTACCAAGCATTCGTTATTTGAAAGTAGGAGTAACTTACTATACTGTCTTCAGAGTAACTGTTATATGTTCCCAGTACAAGTAGTATTGCTAAGGCAATAATAGTGCGAATTGTTTTCATTTTGTTTGGTGTAATTAAAAAACGCCTAACGTCGAATTAGGCGTTTGTGTCAAATGTATGAAAAAAGTATTGAAATACATTGATTAGAATAAGAAATTCAGCCCAATGTATGTTCCACTTTTCCCATCACGTTCATTGAAGGGTCGTCCATGGTCAACAGCAATAATAAAGTTTCTGTTCATTACAATCCTCAGACCTGCTCCATAGCTTACGTGTATGTCTTCCTTCTCATTAGCAAAGATTTGCTCTTTTGTTAGGGTTCTGTCAGGGACTTGCCAATCAAAAGTTGTGAAATCAACATTGTCAACATTAATCTTTACTGGAGTAACTACTCTACCGCCATCAAGGAATGTGTTAAGCGACAGGTAAAAATTTTGGTTAATAAACTGGAAACGAACAAACTTCCAACGTAATTCAAGGTTTCCATAGGCAACTCCATCACCTATAACCCTATTGCGAATTACACCGCGAAGCGATTTCCCCCCTCCAAGACCTTCGGATGTTGAGCCACGAAGAATTAACGTAGTGAGGTTAGGTTGTAAGTAAAAAGGGCATGTGCCAAATACTGTTCCTTGGTAACCAAGGCGATAGGCAAAGGTTAGCCGTTCAGGTACCAAGGTGAAATACTGACGATGGGTGAGCGAGAATTTCATGTGCTGAAAGTTGCTCCCAATTCCCATGAACGATGGAGCGTAGGCAAAAACGGCCTCAGTCCAAATACCCTTGTTGGGATTCGGTTCGTTATCGCGGCTATCATAAACAATTCCAACTTTCAGGTAGGTAACAAAGCTCCCCTCAGCTTCCTCAGCTGAAATAAGACCCCATTGCTGGTAGTACTCGTATAATCCTGGGATTGATGGTAGCTTGTCTTCCTCAGCTTTGCCCTCATTCAGCTTATCAATATCAACAGAGCCAATTTGATAGTTGTAGAAACCAACCCCGGCAGCCCAACCAATATTTTGAAAAGGTAGCGACCCCTGCAAATCAACAGTATAACGGAACATCTTTCGGTCGTACTTGTAAAATGCTCTGGAAAGATAGTCTGCATGGGTATCGTCCGTCCAAATAGAATTATACTGCGATTCATAGCCATTATACCCAAAGAAATCATACATTTTGTCTGTTAAGTAGCTAAGGTCCGAAGTAAATCTTATTCCTGGTATAAGATACTTTGTGTCGAAAAAGATTCGGTTTATCCCGCTCCCTTTGGTAAAGCGCGACCATTCGAGGTAAAGATTATGCTTGAAGCCTGGGTACATGCTTCCATCACCATAGTTGAATAGGTTTAGAAGAGCACCATACTGAAATCCAAGGTCAGAATCGAATGATACAACTGGGAGACCACCAAAATTCCAACCAGTTTTAACTTTCTCTTCTTTTGCATCTTGATTTTGCTCTTGGGCTGAAGTACCCATTAAAAAAAGTAAGCAGAATACTGAAACGAACAGAAATCGATAGTGGTTCATACGAATTATGATTTAATTTTTCTCAAAATTAAAATAAATATGATTTTAACAATTCCTTAGAGTAAAAAAAACTTCAATACGAAACAAAATTGGATTGAAAACGATTTAAAATTCTCTTATGATGTAAACATCATAGTCCCCAAGGTATTTGAACCCGAAGGTTTTGTAAAGATTTATAGCAGGAATGTTATCCTTGTGTACTTCAAGTTTGATTTGGTAACCCTTTTCTTTGGCATGCACTACCGAGGTTTTGGTGAGCATTTTTCCAATACCCTTTCTTTGATATGTTTTCCTCACACCAAAATGATGAAGGTGAATTCGGCGACCATCAAAAGTCATCCATGATGTGCCAACCACCTCTCCTCGGGAGGAAAGAGCCACAAGTAGCCTTCCACCTAGTTCAAGGCTTTGTTCAACGATTTGCTGCGTGTCACCTCTGTGTTCACCTCCTAAACCTAATTCATTCCAGAGCTCAACAATACCTTGGAAGTAAACCGATTTGTAGTCTTCAATGAGTATATCCTCAAACATAAACCAAATATTTTCAGCTAATGTAAGCTGAAAAAACTAGTTAGCAAAGGTTAAGTGTAAAATGCAAAAAAGTGAATGATATGTTTTTTTATTCAACAAACTTATAGCCAACTCCTTTTACAGTCTTAATATGGTCATCGCCAATTTTTTCTCTCAGCTTACGGATATGCACGTCAATGGTTCTATCACCAACAATGATATTATCACCCCAAACGCTACTAAAAATATCTTCGCGGGTGAAAACTTTATGAGGACGGCTGAAAAGTAATGCAAGAAGTTCAAATTCTTTTTTTGGAAGTACAATTTCGTTCCCATCTTTGAAAACAATGTACCTTTCCTTGTCAATAACAATACCTTTCTCAGGTAATTTTTCTTCGGTTGTATCAACAATCAAGGCATCTACCCTTTTAAGAAGAGCTTTCACACGGCTTACCAGAACCTTAGGTTTAATAGGCTTTGTGATATAATCATCACCACCAGCATCAAAACCTGCAATTTGAGAGTAATCCTCACCCCGTGCAGTAAGGAATGCTATTAGCGTATTCTTAAGCTTGTCATGTCTTCTAATTTCTTCACAGGTTTCAATTCCATCCATCTCAGGCATCATAACATCGAGAAGGATTAGATGAGGGTAAAGCTCCTCTGCCATCTTAATGGCTTCACTTCCATTTTGTGCTGTATGAACCTGAAAGCCCTCCTTGCGAAGGTTGTAACCTACAAACTCCAAAATATCGGGTTCATCATCTACAAGTAGAATCTTGTATTTCTTGTTCTTCATTGATATTCAATAGTTTTATTGGTAAAACAGTATTTTAAGCAAATTTTAAATTTTGGGCAATATTACATATTTTTTAAAGGTATAGCTTTAAGTTTAAGCTAAGTTTAAGGGATTAACATACAATAATTCAATTCAAAAATAGCAGAGAGATTTTTCGATTGCAAAATATAAAATAAATGCCTACTTTTGCGCCCGCTTTTTGATAATGAAAAACGCTAAAAACAAATTAATTGCAACAAAAATTTTGGTTTTCTACAAATAAAGAATACCTTTGCAAGCCTTTTTAAGAGATTTTTTAAACTAACAATAGTGATTATATGCCTACTATTCAGCAACTTGTAAGGAAAGGAAGGGCAAAGCTTATCGACAAAAGCAAGGCGCCAGCGCTCGATGCTTGTCCTCAACGTCGTGGGGTATGTGTACGTGTGTACACCACTACTCCAAAAAAGCCAAATTCGGCTATGAGAAAAGTTGCCAGGGTTAGGCTAACCAACGGCAAGGAGGTTAACGCTTACATCCCCGGCGAGGGTCACAATTTACAGGAACACTCCATCGTGCTAATACGCGGTGGCAGGGTGAAAGACTTACCAGGTGTTCGTTATCACCTCATCAGAGGAACTCTCGATGCATCAGGTGTTGAAGGACGCAATCAGCGCCGCTCAAAGTATGGGACTAAGAGGCCCAAGAAAAAAAGTTAATTAACAATTAAGCAGTTCTAGGAAATGAGAAAAGCAAGACCAAAGAAGAGGATACTTCTTCCAGACCCAAAATTTCACGATGTACTGGTTACACGTTTCGTGAACAACTTGATGTTGAGTGGAAAGAAGAGTATCGCATTCAACATCTTCTATGATGCCCTCGAAATTGTTGGCAACAAGATGAAGGATGCAGAGAAGAGCCCTCTGGAAATATGGAAGAAGGCCCTTGAAAACATTACACCCCAGGTTGAAGTGAAGAGCCGTAGGGTTGGAGGTGCTACATTCCAGGTTCCGTTGGAGGTTCGACCTGACCGCAAAATTTCCCTCTCTATGAAGAACATGATTCTATACTCCAGAAAACGTTCTGGGAAAGGAATGAGTGAAAAGTTAGCCTCTGAAATTATTGCAGCTTATAACGAGGAAGGAGCAGCTTTCAAACGTAAAGAGGATATGCACCGTATGGCTGAAGCCAACAAAGCTTTTGCACATTTCAGGTTCTAATAATATACCTTATATATATACACATTTCATTTTTAAATGAGCAGAGATTTAAATTTTACCCGTAACATTGGCATAATGGCCCATATCGATGCCGGCAAGACTACTACTACCGAGCGTATTCTCTTTTACACGGGTAAAACACATAGAATTGGTGAAGTGCACGATGGAGCTGCAACCATGGATTGGATGGTGCAGGAGCAGGAGCGAGGAATTACCATAACCTCTGCTGCAACAACTACTTTTTGGAACTACAATACCAAGCAATACCAGATTAATATTATTGACACTCCTGGTCATGTCGATTTTACCGTAGAAGTAGAACGTTCTCTCAGGGTACTCGATGGAACTGTAGCCGTTTTTTGTGCTGTAGGCGGAGTTGAGCCTCAGAGTGAAACCGTTTGGAGACAGGCCGATAAGTATCGGGTACCTAAGATAGCATTTGTGAATAAGATGGATAGGGCAGGAGCCGATTTCTTCTCTGTTGTATCTCAGATTAAGGAGAAACTAGGTGCTCGCCCAATTCCTATTCAAATACCTATAGGTGCCGAAGATAATTTTAATGGTATTGTCGATTTAATTGAAAACAAGGCGGTTATATGGTACGATGATCCCTTGACAAATACCTTACAGTACCGTTATGAGAATATTCCTTCCGAATTATTAGACGAAGTTCACGAGTGGCGTGAGAAGCTCATCGAATCCGTGGCTGAATTCAATGACGACCTTCTTGAACGCTTTTTCGACGACCCAGAGTCCATTACCAAGGAAGAAATTCTCGAAACTATCCGCAAGGCAACCATAAATATGGCAATTGTCCCAGTTCTTTGCGGAGCTTCATTTAAGAACAAGGGTATTCAACGTTTGCTCGATGCAGTTGTGTGCTTCTTGCCTAGTCCCCTAGATGTGGGTTCTGTGCATGGAGTACATCCTGATACAGAAAAGGAGCTAATCAGAAATCCAAACCCCAGTGAACCATTTTGTGGTCTTGCCTTCAAAATTGCTACCGACCCCTACGTGGGAAGGCTCGCTTTTATTAGGGTTTACTCAGGATCATTACCAAGTGGTAGCTACGTTTACAACTCCCGAAGCGGCAAGAAGGAACGTATCAGCCGTCTTTACCAGATGCACGCTAATAAGCAGAACCCAATCGAGATCTGCGAAGCTGGCGACATCTGCGCTGCAGTTGGATTCAAGGATTTACGAACTGGCGACACGCTGTGTGAAGAGAAGCATCCTATAGCGTTAGAGTCCATGACCTTCCCTGAACCTGTTATTGGTCTTGCTGTTGAGCCAAAAACTCAACAAGATCTCGACAAACTCGGTTTGGCTTTAGGTAAGCTCGCCGAGGAAGATCCAACATTTCAGGTTCATACTGACGAGGAAAGTGCCCAAACAATTATTAGTGGCATGGGAGAACTTCACCTCGAAATTATTGTTGACCGATTAAGGCGCGAGTTCAAGGTTGATATCAACCAGGGTGCTCCGCAGGTTGCCTATAAGGAAGCAATAACTAAGACAATTGAACACCGAGAGGTGTTCAAGAAACAAACAGGGGGCAGAGGTAAGTTTGCCGATATAATTGTTGAAATTGGTCCCGCCGACGAGGGCTTCACCGGTCTTCAATTCGTTGATGAGGTGAAGGGAGGAAATATTCCTAGGGAGTATATTCCTTCAGTTGAGAAGGGTTTTGGCCTAGCTATGAAGAATGGAGTTCTTTCAGGCTATGGTCTTCCCAGCTTAAAAGTAACCCTTAAGGACGGATCATATCACAATGTTGACTCAGACTCTCTGTCATTCGAAATCGCTGCACGCCAGGCATTCCGCCATGCTTGCCCAAAAGCTGCACCTATCTTGCTTGAACCCATAATGTCTGTAGAGGTGGTAACACCCGAGGAGTATATGGGCGATGTAATAGGTGATTTCAACAAGCGAAGAGGGCAAATCACAGGCATGGAATCAAAGGGTGTAGCACGAGTAATAAAAGCCAAGGTTCCGCTATCCGAACAGTTCGGATACGTTACCGTACTACGAACACTCACCTCCGGAAGAGCTACCTCAACAATGGAGTTTTCTCACTATGCTGAGGTTCCTGCTAATATTGCGATGGAGATCGTGGAAAAGTCTCGTGGTAAAATAGTAAAAGAAGTCGATTAATCATTTACCAGTAGTTGTAAAATGAGCCAGAAGATCAGAATTAAACTAAAATCCTACGATCACAATTTGGTGGACAAATCGGCCGAGAAGATTGTAAAAACCGTTAAATCTACCGGTGCAGTGGTGAATGGGCCTATACCCCTTCCTACCCACAAGCGCATCTTCACGGTGAACCGCTCAACCTTTGTGAACAAGAAGTCGAGGGAGCAGTTTCAGCTAAGCTCCTTCAAAAGGCTACTCGACATCTACAGCTCCACTCCTAAAACTATCGATGCTCTCATGAAGCTCGAATTGCCCAGTGGAGTCGAAGTAGAAATTAAAGTATGAGTTTGATAATTAATTGTTAATGCAATGGCAGGAATAATTGGAAGAAAAATCGGAATGACTTCCGTTTTTAACGAGGATGGAAAGAACATCCCTTGTACTGTTATTGAAGCTGGACCCTGCGTTGTTACTCAGGTGAAAACTGTTGAGAAGGATGGATATTCCGCTCTTCAGCTCGCCTTTGATGATAAGAAGGAGAAACATACCAGCAAACCCCTACAAGGCCATTTCCAGAAAGCCAACACAACACCAAAACGTAAGTTGGCTGAGTTTCAAAACTGGGATAAAGAATACAATCTGGGTGATGTTATCACATCAGAAATATTCTTGGTTGACAGGTGGATTGATGTAACAGGAATTTCGAAAGGAAAAGGCTTCCAGGGAGTTGTTAGACGCCACGGCTTTTCAGGCGTTGGCGACCAAACCCACGGACAGCACAACAGGCTTCGCGCACCAGGTTCGGTGGGCGCTAGTTCCCACCCCAGCCGAGTTTTCAAAGGCCTAAGAATGGCCGGAAGGATGGGTGGCGATAAGGTGAAAATAATTAACCTTCGCCTAATAAAGGTTATCCCCGAAAGCAATCTGCTTATCGTAAAAGGATCAATACCTGGAGCCAAAGGTTCATACTTAATCATTGAGAAGTAATGGAAATTAACGTACTTAACACAGCAGGACAGGATACCGGACGCAAGGTAGCGCTCAATGATGAGATTTTTGGTATCCAACCCAACGACCATGCAATTTACCTCGATGTGAAGCAGTACCTAACCAACCAAAGGCAAGGCACTCACAAATCGAAACAACGCAACGAGGTTGCTGGAAGCACAAGAAAGATTAAGCGTCAGAAAGGAACTGGTACCGCACGTGCTGGCTCTATCAAATCGCCCCTTTTCCGAGGTGGTGGACGAGTTTTTGGACCACAACCACGCGACTATAGTATTAAAATGAATAAGAAGCTTAAGCAGCTAGCCCGCAAAAGCGCTCTTACATATAAAGCTATGAACAATGCCATCCTTGTTATGGAAGACTTCAACTTTGAAGCTCCAAAAACAAAGGAAATGGTTAATATCTGCAAGAATCTTAGCCTGAACGATAAAAAGTCTGTTTTCGTGTTGAGCGAACCAAATAAAAATATATATTTGTCGTCCAGAAATTTACAAAGACAGAAAATTGTAACTGCCTCAAATATAAATACATACGAAATAATGAATGCAGGCACTTTAGTCTTTGTTGAAAGTTCAATTGAGGTTCTGAACCGAATGTTTAACGTTGAATAAACCCAAAGCCATGAATATTCTAATAAGGCCACTTGTAACTGAGAAGATGACCAGACTTACAGAGAAGCTGAACCAGTACGGGTTTATCGTAGAGAAAGCTGCCAACAGGTTGCAAATAAAAGCAGCTGTTGAAGAGGCCTACGAAGTAAACGTAGAGTCGGTGAACACGATGCGTTATGGTGGGAAGCGGAAGTCACGCTACACCCGTACCGGCTTGATCGCTGGTAAAACCGCCAGCTTCAAGAAAGCCATAGTAACGCTTAAGGAAGGTGAAAAGATTGATTTTTTTAGCAACATTTAAATAAAATGGCTGTAAGAAAATTAAAACCTGTAACCCCAGGTCAAAGACATAAGATTATAGGTGTATACGACGATATTACAACCTCGACACCTGAGAAGTCGCTTTTAGAGCCCCTAAAAAGAACTGGCGGAAGAAATAACGCTGGTCGAATGACCATGAGGTACATTGGTGGTGGACATAAGCGGAGATACAGGATTATTGACTTTGCGCGCAACCGCGACGGAGTGGCTGCTGTTGTGAAAACTATAGAGTACGATCCCAATCGTTCTGCACGCATTGCGCTGGTTGTTTATGCAGATGGCGAAAAACGCTATATCATTGCACCCGCTGGCCTCCAGGTAGGTCAGACCATTATGTCGGGAGAGGGAGTTGCCCCCGAAGTTGGCAATACTCTATTCTTGTCAGAAGTACCCCTCGGTACCCTTGTGCATAACATTGAACTTATGCCCGGTCAAGGTGGTATTATGGCTCGTAGTGCTGGTTCTTATGCTCAGCTACTTGCCCGCGAAGGGAAGTATGCCGTACTCAAGTTGCCCAGCGGCGAGATTCGTATGGTACTTACTGGTTGCAAAGCAACCGTAGGAACTGTATCGAACTCCGACCATGCCCTTGAGCGCTCTGGTAAAGCAGGTCGCACACGTTGGTTAGGTAGAAGACCTAGAACAAGAGGTGTTGCCATGAACCCCGTCGATCACCCCATGGGCGGTGGCGAAGGACGTGCTAGTGGAGGTCACCCAAGGTCAAGGAAAGGGATACCTGCTAAGGGCTATAAGACCCGCTCTAAGAAAAAGCAGTCGAGCAAGTTTATTGTTGAACGCAGGAAAAAGTAATCTGAAAAACGCTGAACTATGAGCCGATCATTAAAAAAAGGTCCATATATTGAGTATAAGCTGGAGAAGCGAATTCTCGAGATGAACGAAGCCAATAAGAAACAAGTTGTGAAAACTTGGTCAAGGGCATCCATGATCTCTCCAGACTTTGTAGGCCACACCGTTGCAGTACACAATGGTAATAAGTTTATTCCCGTGTATGTTACAGAGAATATGGTAGGACACAAACTCGGTGAGTTTGCACCAACCCGAAATTTCCGTGGACATGCCGGTAGTAAGAAGAAATAGTGAACAAAGATCTTAAACCAAGAAATAATGGGTGCAAGAAAACGTATAAGAGCCAATAAGATTAAAGAGGAGAAAAGCAAGAAGGCTTTTGCAATCCTACGCAATTGCCCTACTTCACCTCGTAAAATGCGATTAGTTGTCGATTTGGTTCGTGGGAAACAGGTAAATACTGCCCTCGATATCCTCCGCTTTACACCAAAGGAAGCGGCAATAAAGGTCGAAAAACTACTCCTTTCAGCAGTTGCCAACTGGCAAGCTAAGAATGAGGGTGTTCGCCTTGAGGATGCAAACCTATTTGTTAAGGAGATTTTCGTCGATCAGGGACGCATGCTTAAACGCATCCGTACCGCACCGCAAGGCCGCGCAAATCGAATCAGAAAACACTCCAACCACGTAACCGTTGTTGTTGACAGAGCAGTTATTAACGACACTAAAAACACACAGAGCTAGATGGGACAGAAAGTTAATCCAATAGGAAACAGGCTTGGAATCATTAAAGGATGGGATTCCAACTGGTACGGAGGAAACAATTACGCTCAGAAGATAGTTGAGGACAGCAAGATTCGTGAGTACCTCAATGCTAGGCTTTCGAAAGCAAGTGTTTCAAAGATAGTTATTGAGCGAACACTGAAACTCATAACCGTGACCGTACACACAGCTCGTCCCGGAATCATCATTGGTAAGGGAGGTCAAGAGGTTGATAAGCTTAAGGAAGAATTGAAGAATATCACCAGTAAGGAGATTCAAATAAACATCTACGAGGTTAAGCGACCAGAGCTCGATGCAAACATCGTGGCAAACAACATCGCTCGACAGCTAGAAGGTAGAATCTCATACCGCCGTGCCATTAAGATGGCTATAGCATCGACCATGAGGATAGGAGCAGAAGGAATAAAAGTACAGATATCTGGCCGCCTTGGCGGGGCCGAGATGGCACGCTCCGAAACCTACAAGGAGGGAAGAATCCCCCTTCACACTTTCCGTGCCGATATCGATTATGCACTGGGAGAAGCTCTTACAAAGGTAGGTCTCATCGGAATCAAGGTTTGGATTTGCAATGGTGAAGTTTATGGAAAACGCGACTTAGCCCCCAATCTTGGGAAAAGCGCAGCCGCTACCCCAGCTCAAGCACCAGGTGCAGGAAAACCTCGTGGAGGCTTCCGCAAGAAAAAGAAGTAGTTATTTGTAATAAAACGACATTTAGAAAATGTTACAGCCAAAGAAAACAAAATTCAGAAGGCAGCAAAAAGGTCGCATGAAGGGCATAGCCCAGCGAGGTAACCAACTTGCTTTCGGTTCCTTCGGTATCAAATCGATGGAAACGAAGTGGATTACTGGTCGCCAACTCGAAGCTGCCCGTCAGGCCGTTACACGTTACATGAAACGTGAAGGTCAGATTTGGATTCGCATTTTCCCCGATAAGCCCATCACCAAGAAACCCGCCGAAGTACGTATGGGTAAAGGTAAAGGTGCACCGGAAGGATTTGTTGCTCCAGTTACCCCAGGCAGAATAATTATTGAAGCAGAAGGGGTGCCATTCGAAGTAGCAAAAGAGGCTCTTCGCCTTGCTGCGCAAAAGCTACCTGTAGCTACTAAGTTTATTATTCGTCGCGATTACTCAGAAATGCCAAACTAGTTGAGCCATGAAATCAAAGGAGATTAGAGAATTATCAATAAAGGAACTTGAGGAACGTATTGATACGTTTGAGGCACAGCTACAGAAGCTTAGGATGAACCATGCCGTTTCGCCCCTCGATAATCCTATGAAGATGAAGGAGATGCGCAAAACGATTGCAAGGATGAAAACCATTCTGACCGAACGCAACAGAGTGAACAATTAAAGCCATCGTTTAAAATGGAAAATACACGCAATCTAAGGAAGGAAAGGATAGGAATTGTGGTAAGCAACAAGATGCAGAAATCTATTGTTGTTGCCGTAAAACGCAAGGTGCAACATCCTATCTATGGCAAATTTGTGAACCGTACCACCAAATTTTACGCCCACGATGAGAACAATACATGCGGTGTTGGTGATGTGGTTAGGATAATGGAAACCAGACCCTTGAGTAAAACCAAGTGCTGGCGACTAGTTGAAATCATTGAAAGAGCTAAATAGCCATGATACAACAAGAAAGCAGACTATTAGTAGCCGATAACAGCGGAGCCAAAGAAGTTCTTTGCATTCGCGTTCTCGGTGGTACCGGAAGACGCTATGCCAGAATAGGCGATAAAATAGTTGTTACCGTGAAGAGTGCTATCCCCAGTGGGGATGTTAAGAAGGGTACCGTTACCAAGGCCGTGGTAGTTCGTACAAAGAAAGAGCTTCGCCGTCCCGATGGAAGCTATATCCGCTTTGATGATAACGCTTGCGTTTTACTAAACAACCAAGGCGAGATTAGAGGAACCCGTATTTTCGGCCCAGTCGCTAGGGAACTTCGTGACAAGTACATGAAAATTGTTTCCCTTGCCCCTGAAGTACTATAATCAGCTAAATTACTATTACAACGATTATGAAGCTACATGTAAAAAAAGGGGATTTGGTTTTCGTAAATGCTGGCGAATACAAAGGACAGCAAGGAAAAGTTTTGGAAGTTATTGTCGATAAGTACCGCGCTATCGTAGAGGGCGTTAACATCGTCAAAAGGCATACCAAACCGAATGCCAAATATACAAAGGGTGGTATTATTGAGAAAGAAGCACCAATCCACATCTCGAACCTTATGCTGGTTGACCCCTCCAGCGGTAAGCCAACCCGCATCGGGCGCCGGCTCAGCGAGAATGGAAAGCTAGTTCGTTACTCAAAAAAATCAGGAGAGGAGATTAAGTAATGAAATATGTACCTAACCTTAAGAAAAAGTATACTGAGGAAGTTATCCCTGCCCTAGTCAAAGAGTTTGGATATAAGAGTGTTATGCAGGTTCCAAAGCTCAAGAAGATAGTAATCAATCAGGGAGTTGGACAAGCGGTAGCCGATAAAAAGCTTATTGAGGTTGCTCAAGAAGAACTGTCAATAATTGCTGGACAGAAGGCAATTCAAACGGTATCCCGTAAGGACATCTCTAACTTCAAGTTACGAAAGAAGATGCCTATAGGTGTCAAAGTTACCCTACGCCGTGAAAGAATGTACGAGTTTCTGGAAAGACTTATTAGTGTTTCCCTCCCTCGTATTCGCGACTTTAAAGGGGTAAACGATAAGTTCGATGGACGTGGAAATTATAGTCTTGGTATTCAAGAGCATATAATCTTCCCCGAGATTGACATCGACAAGATTAACAAGATTCTTGGGATGGAGATTACTTTTGTAACCTCAACCGAGAACGATGAGGAAGCTTACGCTTTACTTCGTGAGTTTGGTATTCCTTTTAAACACGCAAAAAATAACTAGGGTATGGCAAAAGAATCAATGAAGGCCCGCGAGGTAAGACGTGCAAAATTGGCCAAAAAGTATGCTGAGAAGCGTGCTAAGTTGAAAGCAGAAGGCGACTGGGTTGCCCTTCAGAAGCTTCCAAGGAACTCAAACCCAATAAGACTCAGGAATCGTTGCTCGATTACTGGAAGACCACGTGGGTATATGCGCCAGTTTGGATTAAGCCGTATCACCTTCAGAGAGATGGCCTCCAAGGGGCTAATCCCCGGTGTAAAAAAAGCTAGTTGGTAATACATTAAATAAATAGGAAATGGTAACTGACCCAATTGCAGATTACTTAACCCGGATAAGGAACGCCATCATGGCTAACCATCGGATTGTTGAGATTCCCGCTTCTAACCTAAAAAGGGAGATTACAAAAATCCTCCACGAAAAAGGTTACATCCTAAACTATAAGGTTGAAGAGGATGATAAGCAAGGAATTATAAAGATTGCGCTTAAGTATCACCCTGAAACAAAAAGAAATGCTATTAAAAAGATTGAACGCGTAAGCCGTCCAGGCTTAAGGCGGTACGTTGGAGCTGACGAGCTACCAAGGGTACTCAATGGTCTTGGCATAGCTATTCTTTCTACATCAAATGGTGTGATAAGCGATAAAGAAGCACGCGTTCAGAAAGTGGGCGGAGAAGTGCTTTGCTATGTTTACTAATTTTTTTAACGACAAGAACTAATGTCAAGAATTGGAAAAAAACCTGTAAACTTACCACAAGGTGTAAGCGTAAAAATTGGCGCTGATAATGTGGTAAGCGTGAAAGGCCCTCTTGGTGAGTTGTCGCAGGCTGTTGACCCCGACATCACCGTTGCTGTTGAGGGAGATTCTGTTGTCATCACCAGGCCAACAGACCAGAAACGCCACCGTTCGCTTCATGGTCTTTACCGCGCACTCATCAACAACATGGTTGTTGGTGTATCAACTGGCTGGACCATACAGCAAGAACTCGTTGGCGTGGGATATAAAGCCGAAGCCAAAGGACAGATCCTTGAGTTAAGCTTAGGTTTCTCGCACGACATTCACTTCATGATGCCTAAGGAAGTATCGGTTGAAGCCAAAACAGAGAGAAGGAGCAACCCCATTATTACTCTTAAGAGTATCGACAAGCAGTTGATAGGACAAGTTGCTGCCAAAATTCGCTCTCTCAGAAAGCCAGAGCCATACAAAGGCAAGGGTATTAAGTTTGTTAACGAGAATCTTAGAAGGAAATCTGGTAAATCAGCTGGTGTATAACCTGTAAAACTTAAAGGAAATGGCACTTAAAAAACAAGAGAGAAGGCTTCGTATTAGAATGAGGATTCGTAAGAGACTATCTGGAACAGCAGAAAGGCCTCGTATGTCCGTTTTTAGAAGCAACAAGCAGATAAGCGTACAGGTTATCGATGATGTGAATGGAGTAACCATAGCATCTGCTACTTCAAGAGTAAAAGAAATTGCCGAAAAGGCAAAAATCACCAAAACTGAACAAGCCCGCCTTGTTGGAATGTTGGCAGCAAAAAATGCGTTAGCAAAAGGTATTACAACGGTTGTTTTCGATCGTGGCGGATATCTATACCACGGACGCATTAAAGCTTTGGCCGAGGCAGCAAGGGAAGGTGGATTAAAATTCTAGTAAGCGATGTCAACAAATACAAGCATTAGAAAAGTAAAAACCGCCGACCTTGAGCTCAAGGATAGGCTGGTATCGATTCAGCGCGTTACCAAGGTAACCAAGGGGGGTAGAACTTTCAGCTTCTCAGCTATAGTTGTTGTGGGCGACGAGAATGGAATAGTTGGTTACGGCCTTGGTAAGGCTGGCGAGGTAACTTCGGCCATATCAAAAGGAATTGAGGACGCAAAGAAGAACCTTGTTAAGGTTCCAATCCATAAGGGTACGATACCTCACGAACAGATTGCAAAGTTTGGAGGAGCAAAAGTTTTTATTAAACCTGCTTCCCATGGTACTGGCGTAAAGGCTGGTGGTGCTATGCGCGCCGTCCTTGAAAGCGTAGGTATCACCGATGTACTTGCAAAATCGAAGGGCTCTTCAAACCCTCATAACCTGGTAAAAGCTACTATTAACGCCCTTCTTGAGCTTCGCGATGCACAGACGATTGCAATGGGTCGTGGCGTTGACCTGAAAAAAGTGTTTAACGGATAATCAATTCATATCATGGCAAAAGTTAAAATAACTCAAGTAAAGAGCAAGATTGGCTCATCAAAGAAACAGCGCGCTAATCTTGAAAGCCTTGGTCTTAGAAGGATAAATCATTCCGTTGAACGCGAAAATACCCCAGAAGTGATGGGGATGGTTGAAAAAGTGAAACATCTGGTTCGCATTGAGATCCAGTGAATGGTAACCTTCTTAATGGTCATTAAACTATGGAATTAAATAATCTAAAACCCGCAGAAGGATCAATCCACAACCGCAAACGAATTGGTCGTGGAACAGGTTCAGGACATGGCGGCACATCAACACGTGGTCACAAGGGCGCAAAATCACGCTCAGGATACTCCAAGAAAGTTGGATTCGAAGGTGGACAAATGCCATTACAAAGGCGTTTACCTAAGTTCGGTTTCAAGAATAAGTTTCGTAAAGAGTATAAAGCCATTAATATAAGTGTTTTACAAACTTTGGCTGAAAAACTTTCCGCTACATCAATCGACGTTCAAACCCTAAATGAAGCAGGTCTTGTTTCGAAGAACGACCTTGTGAAAATCCTAGGGAATGGCGAACTTAACCTTAAGCTTGAAGTAAAGGCTCATGCCTTCTCAAAAAAAGCGATTGAGGCAATTGAAGCAGCGCAAGGTACGGCCGTAAAACTATAACTTGATGAAAGCCTTTATTGAGACTATTAAGAATATCTTTAAGATTGAAGACCTACGAAATAGGATTCTTTACACTCTAGGTATTCTGTTAATCTATCGACTAGGAAGTTTTGTAGTTCTTCCAGGGATTGACCCCGCACAGCTAGGTGCTCTTTCCCGTCAAACTTCCGATGGAATTATGGGCCTCCTCGATATGTTTTCGGGAGGTTCATTTAGTAGAGCATCAATTTTTGCTCTAGGTATCATGCCATATATTTCCGCTTCCATTGTTATCCAGCTTTTAGGGATAGCAATACCCTATTTCCAGCGGCTGCAGAAAGAGGGTGAGAGCGGAAGAAGGAAGATTAATCAGATGACTCGCTACCTAACAGTAGTTATTCTAATCCTTCAGGCACCTGCATACCTTGCAAACCTTCATGCTCAAATACCTAGCTCAGCATTTGCATTGAAAGGAGCTTATTTCACCATTTCTTCTACAATTATCCTTATCTCGGGAACCATGTTCGTTATGTGGCTTGGCGAAAAGATTACCGATAAGGGGATAGGAAATGGAATCTCCCTCATCATTATGGTGGGTATCATTGCAAGGCTACCCTTTGCTATTTCGGCTGAGTTCTTCCAGCGAGCAGAGGAAATGGCAGGTGGTTTGGTGATGTTTCTTGTAGAAATGATAGTCCTTTTTGTTATTTTCATGTTCAGCATCCTTCTTGTTCAAGGAACAAGAAAGATTCCCGTTCAGTATGCAAAAAGGATTGTGGGTAATAAACAGTATGGTGGTGTTAGGCAGTATATTCCTCTTAAGGTTAACTCTGCTGGTGTAATGCCAATCATTTTTGCACAGGCATTAATGTTTGTACCCATGATGTTTGCCGGGTTCAACACAGAAACCACCAATGCAATTGCAGCAGCATTTGCTAATTTCACAGGATTTTGGTATAATTTTACCTTTGCATTGCTTATCATTGCTTTCACCTATTTTTACACAGCAGTAACCATCAACCCAAATCAGATGGCCGAGGATATGAAGAAGAATGGTGGTTTTATCCCAGGAGTTAAGCCGGGACGAAAGACCGTTGAATTCTTGGATACAATCATGTCGAGGATTACCCTTCCAGGGTCAATTTTCTTGGCTTTGGTTGCTATTCTTCCTGCCTTTGCTATGATTTTTGGAGTTAACAACCAGTTTGCACAGTTCTTCGGCGGCACATCACTACTAATCTTAGTAGGTGTTGTGCTCGATACCCTGCAGCAAATTGAAAGCCACCTCCTGATGAGGCACTATGATGGGCTTATGAAATCAGGTAGGATAAAAGGTAAATCGGGAATGTAGTATTCCTGTAATCGTTCTTTGGAGAATGCAAATCGTTAGAACAGAAGAAGAGATAGAACTGCTTAGGTTAAATGCTGACCTTGTTTCAAGAACTTTGGCCGAAGTAGGGAGTCTTATTCAACCAGGGGTTACAACTCTACAGCTTGATCGAAGAGCAGAAGAATTCATTCGCGATCATGGTGCAGAGCCTGGCTTCCTTGGTTACAAAGGATATCCCAATACTCTCTGTACCTCTGTAAACGATGCTGTGGTTCATGGCATTCCATCAAGTTATGTATTGAAGGAGGGAGATATTGTGTCAATTGACTGCGGTACAAGGATGTATGATTTCTACGGCGATTCAGCTTTTACTTTCGCCGTTGGCGAAATTGACCCCAAGGTGAAGTCCTTGCTCGATGTTACTAAAGATTGTCTATGGCTTGGAATGCAACAGGCAATTGATGGAGGAAGAGTGGGAGACATTTCTCAAGCCATTCAGGTACATGCCGAAAAACACGGGTTTTCTGTTGTTCGTGAGCTTGTTGGACATGGATTGGGCCGAAGAATGCATGAAAAACCTGAAGTACCCAACTATGGACAAACAGGTAGAGGGCCTAAACTCCTTGATGGCATGGTGCTGTGTATTGAACCCATGATAAATATGGGAACAAAGCAGGTTTATCAGCACAAGGATGGATGGACTATAAATACTTACGATAGGTTACCCTCGGCTCATTATGAGCTAACCATTGTGGTTAGAAAACAAAAGCCAGAAATACTTTCAACCTTCAGATACATTGAAGAACTGATTAGGAATACATAAATTTGTAGAATAAAATGGCAAAACAAGCCGCCATAGAGAAAGATGGAACAATTATCGAAGCCCTATCAAATGCAATGTTTAGGGTGGAACTCGATAATGGTCATATTATTACAGCCCATATCTCAGGAAAGATGCGTATGCATTACATCAAAATTCTTCCAGGAGATAAGGTGAAAGTAGAAATGTCACCTTATGACCTAACAAAAGGTCGAATAACGTTTCGCTATAAGTAAACAAATGCTAATTAACTACTGCGATGAAAGTAAGAACTTCAGTTAAAAAGCGCACCGATGATTGCAAAATTGTAAGGCGCAAAGGACGTTTGTACGTGATTAACAAAAAAAATCCTAAGTTTAAGCAACGCCAAGGATAATTTATTAACTTTGTACCCTAATTTTTTAAGACAAAAAATATGGCACGTATTGTAGGTGTTGATCTTCCCAAGAACAAGAGAGGTGAAGTTGCCTTAACCTATATCTATGGTATAGGAAGAAGTAGCTCTCGCAAAATCCTCAACGATGCAGGGGTTGATGTCAATACAAAGGTAAAGGATTGGTCGGACGAAAATATCAATCAGATTCGCTCTATCCTCAACGAAAGATTTAAGGTTGAAGGAGAGTTACGATCGATGGTTCAGCTTAATATTAAGCGATTAATGGATATAGGTTGTTACCGTGGTATTCGTCATCGCTTGGGCTTACCCGTTAGAGGTCAAAGCACCAAGAACAACGCAAGGACCCGTAAGGGAAGAAAGAAAACTGTGGCCAACAAAAAGAAAGCCACTAAATAGTAGATAGACTATGGCAAAGAAAACAGGAACAGCAAAGAAGAGGATAGTAAAGGTTGAGCCAGTAGGTCAAGCTCATATCCATTCCTCTTTCAATAACATCATTGTAACCCTAACCAACAATACAGGGCAAGTAATTTCTTGGTCTTCAGCAGGTAAAATGGGTTTCAAGGGTTCAAAGAAGAATACCCCTTATGCAGCTCAAACAGCTGCTGGCGATTGTGCGAAAGTTGCTTACGATTTAGGTCTAAGGAAGATCAAGGTTTTCGTAAAAGGTCCTGGATCTGGTCGTGAATCAGCTATTAGAACATTACATTCAGCTGGAATTGAGGTTACCGAGATTGTTGATGTAACACCACTTCCACATAACGGATGCAGACCTCCCAAGAGGCGTAGAGTGTAAAAGGGCAGTAATCACAGAATAATAATTTTTTAAGGAATGGCAAGATATACTGGACCAACCACAAAGATTGCAAGGAAAATTGGTGAGCCCATCTTTGGACCCGATAGGATTTTCGAAAAGAAAAACTATCCCCCTGGTATGCATGGGGTTAATAAGAAGAGAAAAAAAGTATCTGAATACGGTGTTCAGCTTCTTGAGAAACAAAAAGCTAAGTACACCTATGGGTTACTTGAGCGGCAATTCTCAAATTTATTCCAAAAAGCATCGAGAATGCAAGGTGTAACTGGTGAGATTCTCCTTCAGCTACTCGAAGCTAGACTCGACAACGTAGTTTTCCGCATGGGAATTGCGCCAACACGTGCTGCTGCTCGACAACTAGTTGGACATAGGCATATTACCGTAAATGGAAAAGTGGTGAATATTCCATCTTTCACACTTAGACCAGGTGATATCGTTGCTGTTAGAGAGAAGTCGAAGTCTCTAGAGGTTATTACTGAGGCATTATCAACGAATCGCCACATCAAGTATTCTTGGCTTGAGTGGGATCGAGATCAACTCTCTGGAAAGTACATGAATAATCCCGAGCGTTCTGATATTCCTGAGAATATCAAGGAACAGCTTATTGTTGAACTATATTCTAAGTAAAAAAAACAAAACCGAATGGCAATTCTGGCATTTCAAAAACCCGATAAGGTCATAATGCTTGAAGCTACCGATACTTTCGGTAAATTCGAGTTTCGCCCCCTTGAACCAGGCTATGGGATTACCGTTGGAAACGCTTTGCGACGAATTCTTATCAACTCACTTGAGGGGTACGCCATAACCACAATAAAGATATCTGGTGTAGATCACGAGTTTAGCGTGATACCTGGCGTGGTTCAGGATGTTACCGAAATTATCCTAAACTTGAAGCAAATTCGGTTTAAACGTGTCGTTGAAGATACTGAACAGGAGAAGGTTACTGTAACCATCTCAGGGCAAAATGAATTCAAGGCAGGATTCCTTTCAAACTTCCTAACTGGATTCAAAGTACTTAACCCTGAGTTTGTTATATGTAACATGGAACCCGATGTTAAACTCGAGATTCAAGTTACCATTAGGAAGGGAAGAGGTTATATCCCCTCAGAGGAAAATAAACCCGATGAGGCAGAGTTTGGCGTTATCCCCATCGACTCTATACATACTCCAATTAGAAATGTGAAGTATGATGTGGAAAACTACAGGGTGGAACAAAAAACTGACTATGAAAAGTTAATATTTGAAATTCAAACCGATGGAAGTATCCATCCAAAAGATGCGCTAAAAGAAGCAGCTAAAATATTGATTTATCATTTCATGTTGTTCTCTGATGAGAAGATAACTCTCGACACTGACGATAAATTCTCGAACGAAGAATTCGATGAAGAGGTTCTTCACATGCGACAGCTACTGAAAACCAAACTGGTGGATCTAGACCTCTCAGTTCGAGCACTAAACTGCTTAAAGGCAGCCGATGTGGAAACCCTTGGCGATTTGGTTCGATTTAATCGGAACGACCTCCTTAAATTTAGAAACTTCGGTAAGAAATCGCTCACCGAACTGGAAGAACTTCTCGAAAACATGAATCTATCCTTTGGTATGGATATTATTAAGTATAAACTTGACAAGGAATAATTGCAATGAGACACAATAAGAAAGGAAACCACCTAGGACGCACTAGCTCTCATCGTAAGTCTATGCTTGCCAATATGGCAACTTCGCTTATTATGCACAAGCGTATTAGTACAACTTTAGCCAAAGCTAAAGCCCTAAGGGTTTACGTTGAGCCGCTAATTACTAAATCGAAGAATGATACCACTCATTCAAGAAGAACAGTTTTTGCCTACTTGAAAAATAAGTATGCCGTAAGCGAACTGTTCCGCGATGTAGCTTCAAAGGTGGCCGATAGGCCAGGAGGATATACACGAATTCTTAAAACTGGCAATCGTCTAGGCGATAATGCTGAAATGTGTATCATCGAGTTGGTTGATTACAACGCAACCTATGTTACCGATAGACCCGACTCAGCTGTTAAAACAAAGAGAACTCGTAGAGGCAAAAGCAAAAGTGCTGTTGAGGCTACCGAGAGCACAAACTCAAAAGCAATAGAGGCAAAGGTGCAGGAAGTCGCTCCTGAACAAAACGAACAAGAATTAGCTAACGACGATACCACCAAGAGTGAAAACTAGTTAAATCTTAAAGAAAATTTTTGGGGGTAGGCACATAGCTTTATCCCCTTTTTTTTATACCTTTAAGGCATTCGAAGTAAAACTAAAATAATAAGTATTATGGGACAAATAGTAAATATCCATGCGCGACAAATCCTCGATTCACGTGGAAACCCTACCATTGAGGTAGATGTAATTACTGAAAGCGGGTATTCTGGCAGAGCTGCTGTTCCAAGCGGAGCTTCTACAGGTGTGCACGAAGCTGTTGAATTACGTGATGGGGATATGAGTAGATACCTTGGCAAAGGAGTACTACGCGCCGTTGAGAATGTTAATACCACTATTGCTGAAGAGATAATTGGGATGCACGTTTTGGAGCAACAACAGATTGACGATGCGATGATTCAACTCGATGGGTCAGACAATAAAGCAAACCTTGGAGCAAATGCTATACTAGGAGTTTCGTTAGCTGTTGCTCACGCTGCCTCGCAGGTTACTTCCCAACCGCTCTATCGATACATTGGAGGTGTTAAGGCTTGTACCCTGCCCATCCCAATGATGAATATCTTGAATGGAGGATCACATGCCGACAATAGCATTGATTTTCAGGAGTTCATGATTATGCCTGTAGGAGCACCAAACTTCACCGAGGCAATTAGAATGGGTGCAGAAATATTCCATCACCTTAAATCGGTATTGAAAAAGCAAGGATATTCAACTAACGTTGGTGATGAGGGTGGATTTGCTCCAAACCTAAAATCGAACGAGGAAGCTATAACAGTTATCCTTCAAGCAATTGAGAAAGCAGGATATCGTCCGGGTGAAGATATCTACCTCGCTCTTGACCCTGCTTCCTCTGAATACTTTCTAGCAGAAGAGAATGTTTACCATTTGCATAAGTCAACTGGCGATAAGCTTACCCCTTCGCAAATGGTTGACTACTGGAAGAATTGGGTTGATAAGTATCCAATAGTATCCATTGAGGATGGTATGGCTGAAGACGATTGGAATGGTTGGATTTTGATGAACAAAGTACTAGGTCAAAAAATACAATTGGTTGGTGATGACCTCTTCGTTACAAATGTTAAACGACTTAAGAGGGGTATAGAAGAAAAAGCAGCCAATAGCATCCTAATTAAAGTTAATCAAATAGGAACACTTTCTGAAACAATTGATGCAGTTCGAATGGCTGATATAAATTCGATGACCTCTGTAATAAGCCATCGTTCGGGTGAAACAGAGGATTCAACAATTGCCCATTTAGCCGTAGCTTTAAATACTGGCTTAATAAAAACAGGGTCTGCATCTCGCTCCGATAGGATTGCTAAGTATAATCAACTTATCAGAATTGAAGAGATGTTAGGCAACTCAGCAAGATATTTGGGAAGAGACTTTAAATACGTTAAAAAATAGTATTTTGTATCAGCTTTTTTGGGCTTGCCTAACAGGGTAAGCCCTTTTTTTTTATCTTCACAGATAAAAATCTTAACCCATGCCCTATAGCGGAATAGATAGTTTTATTGCAACTCTTGAAAAAGAGAACCATCTTATTAGAATCAGCCATTTTGTTGATCCAATACTTGAAGTTACTGAGATTACAGATAGGATGAGCAAGCAACCAGGGGGAGGGAAGGCCTTACTTTTTGAAAACAATGGAACCCCTTTCCCCATTTTAACCAATGCTTTTGGTTCCGATGATAGAGTTAAATTAGCTTTAGGGATTGATAGTTTAGAAAGGACTTCTCAACGAATTTATCAGTTGTTCAACGATTTTACTGCACCGAAACAAACTCTTCTAGAAAAAATAAAATTTATACCAAAGATTAGACAAATTGCCCGATGGTTACCTGCAACTGTTTCAGGTAGAGGTGCTTGCCAGCAGGTTGTTCACATGGAACCTGATTTAAACATAATCCCAATTCTTAAGTGTTGGCCCTTCGATGGGGGCAGATTCATTACCCTTCCAATGGTTAATACCCGTGACCCAAACACTGGGATTAGGAACGTGGGAATGTATAGAATGCAAGTCTTTGGAAGTAAACTAACGGGTATGCATTGGCACATGCATAAAACTGGTGCTCGCCATTATAGTGAATATCAAAAACGTGGAGAACTGATGCCTGTTGCAGTTGCTTTGGGCGGAGATCCTGTTTATACATATTCCGCTACTGCACCTTTACCTGACAATATCGACGAATACTTACTTGCGGGATTTATAAGAGAAAAAAGAGTGAAATTAGTTAAGTGCTTAACAGTTGATCTAGAAGTGCCAGAGGATGTTGACTTCGTTTTAGAAGGATACGTGAATCCACAGGAAGAACTTATATGGGAAGGACCATTTGGTGATCATACAGGATTCTATTCCCTTGCCGATTGGTTTCCCAAGTTCCATTTAACTTGTATCACCCACCGAAAGAATGCCGTTTACCCAGCTACGATTGTTGGAATTCCTCCAATGGAGGATGTTTACCTTGCAAAAGCAACAGAAAGAATTTTTTTAAGTCCTATTAGGCTTGCTTTGGCTCCCGAGGTGGACGATATGATTTTACCCATCGAAGGAGTTGCTCACAACATTGCTATTGTAAAGATAACCAAATCATTTCCAGGTCAATCATTCAAAGTTGCTAGCGCTCTTTGGGGTGCGGGTCAAATGATGTTCAACAAGCTGATGATTGTGGTTAATAATAAAATAAACTTAACAGACACCTTAGAGATTGCTAAGCTGGTTTCAAAAAATGTAAACCCATTGAGAGACATCAAGCATTGGTATGGTCCACTTGATATACTTGACCATGCAACAGAAAATCAAAGCATAGGAGGTAAACTTCTTGTAGATGCTACTGAAATGAAAAACGAGGAGAATGATAGTTTTTTTGAAACTGTCTTCGATACCGAATCGTTGCTCGAAAAAATGAGAGTTTTACCCGAAGGAATAACATCTGTGAACACTAGCTTACTTCACTTAGGTGTCTCTATTCTTCTGGTTTCGGTCGATAAATCGACAGGACTAACAGTGAAATCGATGGTACTTCAGATTGTTGATCTCATCGAAAATAATTTACCTAAGTTTATTGTAGCTGTTGACAAAGAAGTAGATATGAATAACTACTCAATTGTAACTTGGTATGTGTCAGGGAATGTTGAGACAAAAAGGGACTGTTTTATTGTAAGAAGCAAGGGGAAAGTTCTCCCATGTCTTATTGTTGATGGTACTCGAAAGTCATTTCCAACTGATGCTTTCGCTCGCGAATGGCCTAATATTGTTACTTCCGATACTAAAACCATCGAAGGGGTAGATGCAAAGTGGAATCAATTGGGATTAGGTGCATTTGTTGAGTCTCCGTCAAGGCATTTCGCAAAAATGACATTTGGAAATAGTGCCATATTAAAATAGAGAGGTTTTTTCGAGAATTTTTTGTTATTTTGCCTTAATATGAATAGGCTGTTATACTTTTTTCTTCTAGCACTTTTGTGCATTTATCAATCGCAAGTTACCTTTTCGTCAACAAGTTCAAAGGCGGTAAGGGTAGAGCTTTTTAGCATTGAAGATGGCCTATCCCAAACCGCAGTAAGCTGTTTACACCTCGATTCTTACGGCTTTATTTGGGTTGGAACCCAAGATGGTCTTAATCGATACGATGGGTATGGTTTTACATCGTATCGAAACCACCCACTCGATTCTACAACCCTTGCTAACAACTATATCAACACCATAAGAGAGGACAAACAAGGAAACCTTTGGATTGGAACATGGAGTGGTTTAAGCTATTTCGATCGTAGAAAAGAGAGGTTTAAGAACTACTATCATAAACCCAACGATGAAACATCGTTAAGCGATAACAGAATTTTTTCGATTTATCAGGATAGTTATGGTATTATTTGGGTAAAGACTGTTGCCTCACTAGACCGGTATGATCCGAATACAGATTCGTTCATACGCTACCCTCACTATTCCGATGTTTTCACTTATTCATCGGAAAACAACGACTTTGTGGTATTCGAAGATCGTAACAGTCGGTTATGGGTTGGAACAAAGGAGGGTCTAATGATTTTTGACAGGCAATTAGGCCTTTTCAAACGTTATTCAAATATTCCAAATAAAGAGAACTCACTAAGCAACAATAGGGTAAAGGATGTTTATGAGGATAAAACTGGAAATATTTGGGTTGCAACGTCTTATGGATTGAACCTGTATCGCCCTAATTCTGATGATTTCAAGCGATTGGTTCATAATCCCAACGATTATTCCTCATTGCCAAATAATATTGTTAATTTAATATTTGAGGATACATGGGGAAACCTTTGGGTTGGAACCGATGCAGGGTTATTCAAGTTAAATCCTTCCGATTTAAGGTTCGAAACCTATGGTTTATTTGCAAAGGGAAACGAGTTGGTTACACCAACCATTACTTCGATTGTTGAGGATAGCTCGAACATCCTTTGGATAGGGACAATATCAGGCTTAATTAAGTGGGATAGGAAAGCTCAGAAATTTAAGCTTTTCAGCAAGTTTAATGATGGATCAAACATGTTCTCAGGCAACAGTATAGCTTCGCTATATGAGGACAAACAAGGTCTAATTTGGGTTGGTACGTGGGGTACAGGCTTGCATATCCTTGATAAAGAACAAAATAAAGTCATTAAATACTACGAAGCCTCTTCAAATAGAAGAATTGTTAACGATTATGTGCACGCCATTCATGAAACTAGAGGAGGTGAGGTACTAATCGGGACAAGAAATGGCGTTCAGTATTTTGATGGAACAAAGGGTGTTTTTATCGATTTTTTCAATAGGTATGGCATTGATGCATCACCCGTTTTTAATGATAATAGGGTTTTTGATATTGCTGAGGAAAGAGATGGCAATCTGTGGTTCGCCACTAGAATTGGTTTACATCGGTTCAATGGAGAAAAATTAACTAGTTTTTACTTTAACCCAAATAATTCGAACTCAATTTCTTCCAATGAAGTTCATACTCTCGCCATAGATGGAGATAGCCTACTATGGGTTGGGACATTTGATGGGTTGAACAGAATTAGGCTAAGCGATTTACGTATTACTCGATATAAGAAGGAGTCGGTTTTCAAAAAAGGGAATCTAATCTCAAATGACATTATAAGCCTAAGTGTCTGTTCACGAGGGAAGATATGGATTGGTACCTCTTCAGGTCTTCATTGTTATTCTCATTTAACCAACGACTTTGCCTTATTTACAGAAACTGAAGGAATTCCTAATAACCTAATTTACTCTATTTTAGAGGATAACAGAGGGAACATTTGGATGAGTACCAACTGGGGGCTTGCAATGCTAAATCCAGAGACAAAAAGTATTGTCTCGTATGGAATAAGCGATGGATTACAGAGCTATGAATTTAATGTAGGTGCTAGCTTTAAGTCAGTTAAAGGGGAACTGTTTTTTGGAGGGATTTCAGGATTCAATACCTTTTTCCCCGATTCCATCTCAATGAATACAAACATACCACGAGTAATTATTACATCATTCGATGTTATTGGCCCGCAAGGACGAATATCCATACCTGTTCATAATCAAGAATATATTGAAATTGACGATAGTTTTTCTTTGATAAATATAGAATTTGCGGCTCTCGATTTTACACGGCCTGAAAAAAATCAGTATAGGTATAAGATGGAAGGGCTCGATAGCGATTGGATTGACCTTGGTTATAAACGATCTGCCACATTTTCGTGGTTAAGAGAAGGTACTTATGTATTTAAGGTAAAGGGTTCAAATAGCGATGGTGTATGGAATGAACAAGGGGCGGTGCTAAAAATTGTAGTAAAAACAGTTTTTTGGAAAACCAGAACAGCCCAGTTTCTTTACATAGTTCTTGTAGTTTTATCACTTGTTCTTTTTCTTCGGACAAGAACAAGAATGCTTCGAAAAACCAGCCGTCTGCTTAGGGAAAGAGAACTCTCAATGAAGGAAATAGAATTACAGAAAGAAGAGCTATTGCTTAAAAACAAGAGTATTACCGATAGTATCAATTACGCAAAAAGAATTCAAGAAGCACTTATTCCGAGTGAAGAGCAATTCCTAAGAATTCTTCCCGACTCTTTCATCCTTTATATGCCTAAAGATATCGTAAGTGGCGATTTCTATTGGATTAATGAGACTCACAACAAAATATTTGTTGCAGCCGTTGACTGCACAGGACATGGTGTTCCGGGAGCTTTCATGTCGATTATTGGGGTCGAATTACTTAGAAATACTACGAATATAATGGGGTTGAACGATGCAGCCGAAATTCTAAACAGGTTGGATCGTGGCGTATTTGAAACGTTTACTAAGGGCACCGAAGTTAGCTTTATGTCGGTGAAGGATGGTATGGATGTGTCGTTTTGTGTTATCGATAAGGAAAACAACACCCTTCAGTTTGCAGGTGCTTTC
This sequence comes from uncultured Rikenellaceae bacterium, assembly GCA_964481075.1. Lineage (GTDB taxonomy): Bacteria > Bacteroidota > Bacteroidia > Bacteroidales > Tenuifilaceae > MWFE01. The sequence continues at coordinate 34,356 of CAYZSD010000011.1, forward strand.
AGCAATCTTTACCTGATAAGGGATAGTAAAATAATTGAGTTAAAAGGCGACCGTTATACCGTAGGTGTTGGCGCTGAACCCGACCGTCCGGTTTTCAACAGCCACTTTATTCAGATTGAACCCGATGATATGGTTTATATTTTTACCGATGGGTATATCGATCAGTTTGGTGGCCCTGAGGGTAAGAAGTATAAGTTCCGCCGCTTTAGGCAACTTCTTCTTACAATCCATCAGCTTCCACTAGACGAGCAGAAGGAGCAGCTTAAAAGGAGTATTAGTGAATGGAGGGGCAGTCACGAGCAGGTTGATGATATCCTAATTATTGGGATTAGAACAGATTTAAGCTGCTTGTTTTAGTAAAATAAATCGTTGAATATAAACGTTATCTAGCCAGGAATTGATAGGGCTGCCGCTAAGAAAACTAATTTGTAGGTTTAAGTAAATTCTTCATCTTTTGAATCAGCACCTCAATTTGGAAGGGCTTGCTTATATAATCGTCCATACCAGCAGCCAAACACTCCTCCTTATCGCCAAGTAGCGCATTAGCTGTGATAGCTATAATTGGTGTATGAGTGTTGAGGCTTGTTTCAATTTCACGGATTTTCTTTGTGGTAACTATCCCGTTCATTATAGGCATCTGAATATCCATAAGGATAATATCATAGCGACTTGTTCCAAATTTATCAAGCGCTTCCTTGCCATTATTTGCAATCTCAATGTTTTTCACTAACTTCTTAAGGCTAAGGACAACAATTTTTTGGTTTATCAGGTTGTCTTCAACAAGAAGCACATTGGCGTTTTCAAGTTCAATACTTGTTTTCTGCTGGCTGAGTGGCCTTGCTTGAAAGTTTTCTGATGAAACTTTGAGTTTAGCTATTTCAGGGTGCACTGCTCCCTTTTTTAGTATGTATGGGAATGAGAATGCTGCATCATCGGCACTTAGGCTTATACTTATCTTTCCCCCATTACTCTCAACAAGTTTTTGGGTTACTGAAAGTTCCAGTAGTTCAATGTACATCTGCGTACTTGCCGATGAGTAGGTTGTTTCATTGGTTATGAAAAGGTTGTGACCCTCATTCATAGGGAGAAGAATGGGTCTATTGCTACGAATTTCAAAGTTTAACTTAACCTCTTCGGCCGTTTCGCTCTTTTTGGTTACTGTTATGCTGATTATTGTTTTGCCACTACTCTTATTTTTTAGGATATTCTCTATCAAGTTGAGGAATATCTGCTTAATCTTCACTGGATCACCATTCAAGGTGCTTGGTATGGAATCGTCAACCTTTAGGTTGAAGCTAGTTTGACTTGAGTTTTGCGAGGAGAATAGGCGAATTGTGCTATTAATTGTGCTGTGAAGGTTAAACTCAATGCTGAAGTCGCCTCGTTCTTTGATGTCAACATTGGATATTTCAACCATGCTGTTCACCACGTTCACCAGATTGTTGGTGGAAGCATGTATGGTGTCAATCATATCCTTCTGTTTGTCGTCAACATCGGTGGTTTCCAATATGCTAGATATAACCATAATGTTGTTCAAGGGCGTACGAATCTGGTGGGAAAGGTTAGCAATAAACTCTTCCTTAAGCTTGTTCGCACTTTTCTGGTCAAGCATCTCCTTTACAACTTCATGGTAGGTGTTTTGCTTTATGGCGTCAATGAAGTAAACAGCAATTAGTACTAGAAGAAATGATATTACAAAGAGAACCTTAAATTCAATATCAAGGGCATACCCAGCATTAATTTCTAAAGGAATGAAAAGGGTTATTATTGAAAGAAATAGAAATGTTAAAGAAAATATTGCGCCCTTGTTGAAGCCAAGAATTGAGACAGCAATAATGGGAACAAGGCTCATTATCAGCGTTCCTTTATTTGTAACACTTCCCGTCCAAAGCATGAAAAGGAACATGAGCATGGGTAGCGCTAAGGTGAAATTGAGAAGCCCGTTTAGTTGTAACTTTCTGATAATTACACCTAAATTTAACCCCAACAAAAGGCAAGTAGAAAGGGACAGTGTAAAGAGAATGATATCGGAGTTGATTAACGAAACACTAGCTTGGATTAGGAAAAATATAATGACAATACCGCTTGTGATACTTAATGTTAAAACACGAGGCAAATGATCTTTCCCACATTTTTCCCCAACCCGGAACGACAAAAAAGAAATCAGACGATTGGCAATATTCATGCAGATATTATTTTGTAGATTCTAACCCATTTTAGTAACGATATTCGCACCTAAAATGCTCATTTATTAATACTTCAAATGAATTAACTGTTGTAATTTGTGCCCTTAGAATCAATGCTAAATATATAAAAAAATCGCTAAAAAAGTGATATATAAAAAAAAAAATTAAATCTGCCATAATAGAAGCCGGACAAGCCTTACTATGTCAAGTAATCAAAAGAAGGATATTATTTCTCCGGAAACCTTGTTAATCCACCATAATTGTCTCAATCTCAACTTGCTTCGATTGCGGTAAACAATAGTAGTAAGTATATACCACCATAAGCTTGCACCTATAAGAACA